>JBECKY010000095.1:0-25415 GCA_040235475.1 Pseudomonadales bacterium | reverse complement strand
TAAGCGGTGTTTGGCGTTAAGCAAAAGAACAAGGAGCTGTGATGAAAAATGTTGTGATGTTTAAACGAAGCCGCCGATCGAACGGATTTATTGCGTGAGAACCTTTATTTTTCTACAGCTTGGTTAGCCGTCATAAAAAAGAGATACATCATGAAGAGATTGATAGCCATACTTCTACTCGCATTTTCCTCGCCAATATTCGCAAGCGAGTATACGCCACAACAAGGCTACTCTCTCGAGCCACTAAACAATCCGGTGTTCGATTATGCTCACGTTGTTGTAGATGTAACTGCATTCAATAACTGGCTTAATGATAATTATTCGAAATTAAATGCAGAAACCATGAAAGGACCCAGAGAGCATCTGTATTATCTTCTCTGTTCATATATTTCTGCTATCTACCAACGTGATAAAGTCATCCTCCCTAAAGATCATGACTTAATTCTCGAAATACTATTTTCTTGGTCAGAACGGCTTGGGGTTTTTGGAGGCTCTCTCGTTTATAACAAAATAAAAAGAGAGGATATGCAGCCTATGCCGGAGTTAATGAAAATACCGGATTCATTTAAACTTTCACTAAAAAACGATTTGTACAGTCTAAAAACAATAACCAATACCTGGTCAGTAACATTTCCATATTATTTTATGGTTGGAAACATGAATGATTTCCAGGCCACTAATGGCATGAAAACACAATTGGTGAGCATTTCTACTGGCGTCTCTAAAGACAATACCAAAGCAGGCCGTTCACAAGGCACTCTAATGCTAATTTATTCTCCATCAGATGAGTTTGAATCATTTTCAAAATATTGGCTTAATCAGCTTGGAATTCCTCTAGAGTCTAAAATTAATAGCTTGGGGGTAAAAAACTTAAAAAGTAGAGCGGTTTTTGATAAAGCTTCACTTCTCCGTAAAGAAGTAACACTAATGCCGACAGAAAATGGTTCTTATGCTATTGCTTTTTTAGGTATGGACGGCACATATCAAGCCAACCGTCAGCACTATTTGGATTTCTTGAATCAGTTGCAGGTCGCAAACAAAGAAACGGCTAACAAGGCGCTCCAGCCGACGCCCAAAAGCGGCGCGGCTGAGATTTAACGTTAAATTGAGGGGGCTGGGGTGAGAGAGCAAACTCCATATACAGACAATGCAGGCCGTCTAGCCGATGTAATCGCGGCTATTCAGGTAATGGCAACCTATAAATTTTATAAGCTTGGGTTTCGTGATTGGTCAGATAGGATCTGTGGCGATGAGGAGCAGTCGGAGTACTGGAAGAATATATTTGTCCAGCACCCCGAGTTCTTCCGGCTTGATGGCACTAGAAATAAGGTTTCTCTAGTCTGGCGCAGAAACTACCAGAAGCTTTACAACGTTGACTTGCAGGAAAACATTTCAAGAGAGGCATATAGGAAACTAGATGATCAAGAAAAGGAGAAAATATCTAGAACTCCTCTCAATAACTCCGATATTTCCACTTTGATTAATACAGCTATAAATCTTCATTCTCGTGAAATTGAAAACAAGAAGGATTCTAGGTGGTGGATATCTGGCGTTATTGGCTTGGCCGGGGTAATTATTGGTGCCGTTATTAAAGCCTTGGCCGGGTAAAAATTTAACAATCCGTGGCAGTTTGCGCTTGTCAGCGCCGGACTTGCTACGCTCTCGCCGCTGCACAGGGGTGTTAAGGCCCCAATGAATAAGATTGCGAAAATTCTAAGAGCTTGTTCGAAGCTAAAGTTTAAAATACTTGGTCACGCAACTATTAAGGATATTCCAACGGATCAGTTCAACCAACTTATCGAGTCTTTGATTTCTACAGGCTGGAAAAAGACGTATGTTTACGACGGGTTCGATGCTTGGATAGATTATGGCAAGGTAAAGATAAAAAATAATGGTTGCCGGCTCACATTCGAATGGGACAACTGGACAGAAGGCAGCATTGAAGGGCCAGCCAAAGAAATTGAAAAATTGGCTCGCAAACATAATTTAAAAGTCACTAACGAGTGGCGCTGGGCAGAGCACGATGAAAAGCCTTAACAAGTGTAAATCCCCCACACTTAACACAACCTCAACGTAGACAGTTAAGCCGCATTTAAGTATTCAATGGGTGTCATGTCATTGAGACGCATCATGTGGCCGTTCGTAGTTGTATAACGCTATTCAGTCATCGGTGAGTTGGCGCACTTCTAAACCTGCCCCATAAAAATTGCGACCTCGGTTTTAATCAATAGATTCGAGGTGTAATATGATAAAGAAAAAACATAGATGCTATATCGTTTAAGCATGCAGCAGTCAGTGTAGCGAATTATCCTGATATAGAAACACACGCTGTTGCGCAGGCACTATGCATTCATCCGTTCATGCTATCACGCTGGAAAAAGTAAATGAGGGCCTGTGTTGGGAAATAACGATAAATCGGCACGGTCACGGACAGAACTTCTTAATGCGCAGAAATGATCAAAGCGTTAGAGAAAGCTGAGAGGATATTCACCGGAACAAAAGCAGCATGATAGGTGTTAATAAATTTGGGGTATGGTCAATCGGCGCAAAAAACGCGCCTTTTGATTGGCTTGGTCGTTAGGGATCTGGTAACTATGAAAATAATATTCGCGGAAATTGTTGCCGTTCTGATTGTGATGTTGCTTTCTGGATGTGCGTCACTACCCAATTCAACATTGGAGAAGATCAATGATCGAAACATTGAGTTTGCATTGACCCGGCACGATACGATTCCCGTTGTTTTTGAAAATGGGCTCGGCGGAAGAATGGATTGGTGGAAGAAGGTGTTGCCTGAAATCTCAAACGACACCACCACATTCGCATACAACCGTCCTGGCTACGGCAATAGCGATCCTGTATCAACCCCCCGAGATGGTTTGCACATAGTGGATGAGCTAAGAGTGCTGCTACACAGCAAAGGCATAAAACCGCCCTACATTCTGGTCGGTCACTCACTGGGCGGTTTGTACATGCAGCTTTTTGCCCGTCGTTATCCAGAAGAGGTAAGTGCGCTTATTCTGGTTGATTCGACCCACCCCCGACAACTTGAGGGCGAAGGCGCATTAGAAAAGCAATCGTTCCTGGTTCGTTGCCTTCTTGGCGCTTTGGTTACAGGAACCGCCGAGGATGAACTCGATTTGCTTCCTCAAACGGGCAAGCAAGTGCTGGCGCTGCCAACTCTTTCAAACAAACCCGTGTTTGTTCTCAGTGCATCCAAGCCGTTGGAAGAAAAATCAAAGGCGGCAGATGATGCAAATGAAAAACGTAAAGACATTGCCCGTCTTTACCCTGGTGCTCAGCAGGTGTGGGTGGATAGCGGGCACGCTATCCCATTGGAAAAGCCAGAGTCGGTTGTCGCTGCGATCCACCAGGCTCTGCGGCGTGGTCAGTCTCAGAAAGGTGGTGCTGAATGAATGCTGCCCTTAGCTCAAACCTTGGCTGTAATTAAGAATATACGAAAGTAATTTTACAAAATGGTCAAAATGGGGAGAATAGCAATACTCTTAAAGGTATCAGTTATCCAGGTATTTATATTGCATCTATTACAAATGAAAGTATTGAAGGCACTGAGTTTAGATGGAGAGCGGACATCATTTACATAGGAATGACAAATTCCATTTCAGGCTTTAAAGGCAGACTGAGACAGTTTAACTTATGGTCGAAATAAAAACAGCTAACAATACGTTGCAGAAGACAGAAAGAATTTACTGCTGTAATCAGGTATTTCTACATCTTCATATTTTAACAGAAACCATTATCTTAAATCAGGAATAAATATGGAGTTGGTAAAGGCCGCGTCAATTCTTTTCGTTCTATTGAACCCTTTTTTGATAAGTATCTATTTAATCAGCTTGATTAGAGAGTTATCATTAAAAGAATTTCTTGCCGTGATGTTAAGAGCTCACATTATTAGCAGTATTGTTTTTGTGCTCTTTGCAATCTATGGTGAAAAGATATTTGATAATATATTTCATGTTCGATTTGGGGCTTTCCTTATTTTTGGAGGCATTATTTTTCTATGGATTGGAATACAATCTGTATTCACGGGTAAATTTGTACTGGTAGAAACAAGCGGTAATCCAGAGCATATAGCCGGTGCCATAGCAATGCCGTTTATGATTGCGCCAGGAACAATAAGCGCAAGTGTTCTTATTGGCTCGACTCTGCCAGCACCCAGCGCGGCTATTGCTGTGGTTACAGCTATTTTTTTGTCGTTTGTATCCATAGTGGCGTTCAAATTGATTCATGATCCGCTAATAAAACGCCAAGAACGGCTGTTAAATCGCTATGTAGAGGTTGTTGGCAGGGTTGTCGCATTATTTACGGGGACCTACGCAATCGAAATGATCCACAGAGGTATCATGTTACTTGCGATAACATAATATAACAACTGGCTCCAGAACGATGCGCAAAAAGCACGCGCGTCTGAGTCAGGGCGTTAATTTCTTCTGTAAACTCACTAAAGTTGCCAGCCATACCCATACAGGAAATCAGTTATGGTTTATTCGTTTATTGGATTTTTATTCTTGTTTACATTGATTGGTCTATCATCGATCTTGCGTAGTCGTGGAACCAAGGCCGATTATTATCTGGCCAGCGCTAGTGTGCGCCCTTGGTTGGTCGGGCTGTCAGCGGTAGCGACTAATAATAGTGGTTATATGTTTATCGGTGTCATTGGCTACACTTATGCAACCGGCCTGGCATCAATTTGGTTGATGATCGGTTGGATTGCAGGGGATTTTCTCGCGTCACTTTATGTGCACAAACGTCTGCGAAAAGCCACCAGCGTAAGTGGTGAAGTCAGCTATGCTGGCGTGTTGAGTAATTGGTATGGTCAGGATCATTCCCATTTACAGCGCTTGATCGGAATAATCTCTCTCATATTCTTGATGACTTATGCCGCAGCGCAACTAGTGGCTGGTGGAAAAGCGTTACACGTGCTATTGGATTGGCCTGTTTGGTCGGGGGCTGCTGCTAGCTCAGTGCTTGTCGCCCTGTATTGTGTTGCTGGGGGAATTCGCGCATCAATCTGGACCGATGCGGCTCAGTCTATTGTTATGATCTTCGCGATGGGCGTGCTGCTCATTGTTGCCACAATGAGTCTGGGAGGACCCACCGAAGCCTACGCTCAAATGCAGGTCGTAGAGGGGTTTACCAACTGGCTGCCAAAAGACTTGGCTTTTCCCGGCTGGATTGGTGGTGCACTGTTTATTGTCAGTTGGTTATTTGCTGGGTTGTCTGTCATTGGCCAGCCCCATGTGATGGTACGATTTATGACCTTGGATGATGCCGGGAATATGAGGTCGGCAAAGCTATGGTATTACCTCTGGTTTTCAGCGTTTTATTGTATGGCGACAGCTGTGGGTTTATTGTCGCGAATTTATTTGTCTGATGTGGGTGCTTTTGATGCCGAGTTAGCTCTGCCGACCATGGCGCAGGAGCTGCTGCCTCCTGTGCTTGTCGGGTTGATTCTGGCAGGCATTTTTGCGGCGACTATGTCTACTGCCGACTCGCTGGTGTTAAGCTGTTCAGCAGCTATTACTCACGACATCCTCCCACACAAAATTGAGCAAACCTGGCTGTTAAAAAGTATAACCATCTTAATAACTGGCGTGGCACTTTTGTTGGCGCTTTCAAACAATCAGAGTGTTTTTGGTATGGTCATTATGGCGTGGTCAGGGCTGGCCAGCGCATTTGCTCCATTATTGATATTTTTATGTTTGGGCAAAAAGCCTACGCAAGTGGTTAGTATTGCGGCCGTGCTCATCGGCTTTTCTGTGGCGCTCATTTGGCGATATTTTGGTCTGCAAGAGATGGCTTACGAAGGTTTACCTGGCATAGTGGCGGGTATCATCATTCTGTACACCTGTGGTTTTTTTCAAAACAGGATTATGCCCGAAAAAGGTAAAAAGAATTAACAAGGGCGTCAAAAATGACGCCTGACGGCGCATTGGAAAGAGCAGTTGTCGTCAAACCTGTAGCAATGATGTTGTGTTTTTTACTGTCTACCACAAAAAATGCACACATCGGCCTTCGGCTGCAGCATATTTTACCCTGATGGGTTCGGTCATTGTTATAATATTTTAGCCATTCGCTCAGATTTTTTTGTAATTCTTCCAAACTATCGTATAACTTCTTACGGACAGTGACCTGGTAAAACTCCTGCAGAATTGCCCTGTGGCAGCGCTCACAGATAATCTGGCATGTAAATCGATACCACAGTAGTATGAGTGTATGCTATTGTAAAAATTCTTTATCGTCAGGTTTTTACTATGTTAGAAAATACACATAATCAGGAGGAATCTGTATGAGTCATTCGAATATCTCTGAAGAATGTCTTTACTCTTATCATGTTTGGGATCGTTCGGTAAGAATATTTCATTGGGTAAATGCGATATGTATTATTGGCTTGATATGCCTGGGGCTGATACTTTTGAATAATAAAAGTTTCGGCGTAAGTGATGACGGTAAAATACTGCTGAAAACTCTGCATGCCTATTTTGGTTACGTTTTAGTTATTAACCTTGCATGGCGGATCGTGTGGGGGTTTGTCGGAAACAAATATTCCAGATGGAAAGCAGTGCTGCCATTTACAAAAGGATATATTAAACTATCTAAATCATATGCAGAGGGGTTTGTTCAGAATAATCCGCCACCTTATGCAGGCCACAACCCAATCGCAAAATTAATGGTCGGCTTGCTTTTCGCACTGCTAATAACACAGGCTGCTACAGGCCTAATACTTGCAGGAACTGATCTGTACCTTCCACCCTTAGGGCATGAAATAGCAGAATGGGTAACAGGCTCCGGTGAAGATCATAGTAAACTGGCTGGTCTAAAGCCGGGGTCAAAAGAAGGAGTGGACCCAGAAGGTTACAAACAAATGAGGGAGTTCAGAAAACCATTTATTACGGTTCATGTATATGGGTTTTATATACTTGTAATTGCAATACTGCTGCATATTATTGGGGTTATTGTTACGGAATTAAAAGAAAAAAACGGGCTGGTCTCTGCAATGTTTACTGGTAAAAAAGTATTCAAAAACAAACCCATTGACTATGATGACAATGAGCAATAATGAATACCTAACTGTAATGACTCTGACTAGATTTGGACTGAATTTTCGCTGTCCAAATCTGTTTTCCATTAAGCAATGTTTTCACCGGTGTTCGGCCGCAGCACAATAAAATTAATTTACAGGAGGGTTTATGAAACATTCATATCTTTCAACTGTTGTTGTTTTAAGTGCATGACTTGCGTGTCTTGCGTTGGTATCCGAAACTGCTTTAGCCTAGGCGGCTTACCCAATACAAGCAGCAGGGCTCAAAAACATACAAGGATTCTATATGAGAAGAATGGACTGCCGACAGGCGTTAATAGACAAAATCGATGGCAACGTAAAACAAGGGCAGACCTCTGCGGGTTCGGTGAATACAGCGTACTTGTCCGCAGGTGAGGGATTTCCCGTGATATTATTACATGGAGCCATAGGAGGGGCGGTTACCTGGTATCCGTCCATTGGCGCTATGTCAAAGTGTTTTAATGTGATTGCTCCCGATATAGTTGGCTACGGTGAGTCCGACAAACCTGACGCTTCATATGACCGGCCTTACTTTTCGAACTGGCTAAAGGACTTCCTTTTGTCATTGAATATTTCAAAAGCGCACATTGTTGGCTTGTCTCAAGGAGGCGCAATAGCTCTCCAGTTTGTTTTAGATAATCCTGAAATGGTGGACAAACTCGTTTTGGTTGACGCGGCTGCTCTTGGTGCTAAACCTTCGCTGGCCTCCATTTTTGGCATACTGTGGTTGAACAGTTTTCCATCCTCCCGGGCTAATCGATTTTACTCTCGCTGTGTATTATACAATCCTGACTGTCGAGATCCGCGTCACGGACAATATTCCATTGAGGTTATTAAGGGGAAGGGTGGAAAGAAAGCATTTCGGCAAGGTAAGGGGGCTGCCGCGTCAACAATACCAGATGAGTCACTTCGTCAGATACAAAACCCTACGCTAATTGTTTGGGGTGAGAATGACAAACTCTTTACCATTGACCATGGTGAAGCAGCAGCCAAGGTTATCCCTGATTCTAAACTGTTTCGAATTAAGGAGGCTGGACATCTGCCATTGATGGATCAGCCAGAGATTTTTAATAAAGCTGTTCTGGAATTTTTAGCTACGTAAGCGCAGAAAATTGAAAGGTGCATTGGCCAAACAAGGGTTACACCGGACAAACAGGTGAATACAACCTAAGGCAACACAATGGAAATTGCATCAATGAAATTCATTCAAAGGGCTGTATTTCTTCTAAACGTGACTCTTATATATGCATGCTCAAGCGCCGATACGATACAAACCACCCCTGAAAAAAAGATCACCCGCTGCGAAAATCCTCGGCCTGAAATCTGTACGCAAGACTACAACCCAGTTTGTGCGACTAAGGATAATGGTGTCAGGTGCCTTACCACGCCATGTCCATCAGACGAAAAGTCAAGCTATTCTAATGGCTGTTCCGCCTGTGCGGACGCAAAGGTTTTCTATCATGATAGCTGGCCCATGCCCATAACGAAGCCGAACAATCAAGTCAGGATTGCGCGGAGAGGAGACCTCAGTGAAAAAAAATAAGCCTCGCTCATTATTTTTGTCTCATGGTGGAGGTCCTATGCCCCTTCTTGGGGATGATGGGCATAAAGAGATGGTTGCTTGTTTGAAAGAAATTGCAGCCAGGATAAAAAAACCATCGGCCATTATTGTAGTAAGCGCGCATTGGGAAGAAAAGATCCCCACCATCACTTCGGGATCCAAGCCGTCTCTTTTTTACGATTATTACGGGTTTCCAGCAGAGTCTTACAATATTAAATACCCTTGCCCAGGGGAGCCATTACTGGCTGGCCAGGTCTGCCAGTCATTGAACAACGCAGGTATAGAAGCCAACCTGGATAGGCAAAGAGGCTTTGATCACGGTTTATTTGTGCCATTAAAAATAATGTATCCAGAAGCTGATATACCTTGTATTCAGTTGTCTCTGGTCAAAAATCTTAATCCTGCGGAACACATAAAAACAGGCAAAGCTCTTGCAGGTGTGAAGTATGATGATTTGCTTGTAATTGGTTCTGGGTTTTCATTCCATAATATGAAAGCTTTTTTTGCGCCCGATACCGCTGATTCCAAAGCTATGAACAATGCTTTTGAAAAATGGTTGATTGACACCTGTGCCAGCCTCGATATTGATGAAGAAGAAAGAACGCAACGGCTGGAAAATTTTGTCCAGGCGCCATTTGCGCGGTATTGTCATCCGAGAGAGGAGCATTTGTTACCATTGCATGTGTGTTATGGCGTTGCTCAAACGGCGTGTAGCGAATATTTTGCATTGAGTATTATGAATAAAAAAGCGAGCGCATATCTTTGGTAAATTAAAATGAGCTTCAAGAGAGTTATGCTAGCTTCGAAAATCCAGAGTGCTCAAGGAAAGCCACGACACTATAAGTGCCAGAGATTACGCGGGCTTGGCTGGGTTGTTGGAGGCTTGTATGACATGGTAAGCAGGTATGCATTCCCACGCGGGAGCGTGGGAATGAGAAAAGTTACTCTCACCCTGCTGGAGGTTTGCTCGTTCCCACGCTCCCGCGTGGGAACGCATACGGAGTCTGAATAATAGGTAGAAGCCGCTACAGAATCACCGAACCACAATTGCCACATTTCACCACCATGACGGTGTTGCACTGGATTCCGGTATTCACACGCCCGGAAACCGTCAACATCCTGCTTGATTCCCTGCGCTTTTTAAGCAAGGATGGCCTCAAAGTTTATGCCTGGGTGATTTTGGAAAACCACTGTCACTTCGTTCTGCAAAGCCCGGCCCTGGATCATGACGTTGCAAGACTCAAGTCATGGACTGCGAAAAATCTGCTTCGCTATCTCGCTGAAAATAGTGCCAGGCAGATTCTGGATCAATTGGCCTTATGCATTCCCACGCGGGAGCGTGGGAACGAGTAAACGCGGGAGCGTGGGAACGAGTAAACGCGGGAGCGTGGGAATGGGTAACATAGTCCCTTGGTAATCACACAAAATAGTCCTTAGTGCAAATTAGGCACCACGCCAACTTGTGGCATATTGGCCAGACCAATATCGCGGGCGTGATCTTCAAAGCTTTTATTTTTCCAGAAAAACGCTCCCGGCATGGTTGTGGGAATAACCAGTATGTAAAACAAGGCGCGTCCCACCAAGGCGCTGGCAATGGCCAGCAGTGCAGCCACTATAAACATGAGCAGTGCCAAGGCAGGGCTTGCAAAGCAAACCGGTACAGACAACACCGACAGCGAAATTGCAACAGCAAGGCCGGCATTGCGGGCATAGTAAGTGTAACCAAAGGTGGTGCACTGAATGTAATGGGCGGCAGCGCCTTCACCTTGTTCGGTATTTAAATAGCGCGAGTGGACAATTAAACCAATACCTTCCAGTGCTAACCCCAGAGCGGCGGTGAAAGCACATAGCTGAAGTAACGGCTGCCATGCCTGAGCTGTCATGGCTAAAAAGGGAATGCCAATCAAGGCAAGCACAATGGCTCCAAGGCTCAACATGCTACCGACAAAGGTTGTGGCTACCTGAGGGTGGTTCCAGAAAGGTCGGGCTTTAATGCGGTAGCTTTTGTACATATAGAACATGCCGCCGACGATTGAGATAACTGCAAATATGCCAGCAATGTCAGCCAGGACAGGTATAAAGCTGAAGGCAAAGAACAGGTTAATGATTTTCAAAAATGTGTAAGCACCCAAAGCAGAAAAGTACATGGCTACGCCAAAGGCTTCTCTGGCAACGGGGGAGTGGGCCAGATTGTTGAACCCCCGGTAGAAGCGCATGGGTTTGCCCAAATGGGTGGTGGACAAGAAAAGGCCGAGGCCTTGCAGGGCAATCAGCATGATCAAGATCGGGAAAATGGCGGTGCTGTTGGCTATGGCCGTTAAACTATCAATACCAAAAACAGGGCCAAGAAAGACAGCCAAAAATGCGCCCATGGATGCCTGTGTGGTCAGGGTAAATATCACTAAGGGGTTTTCTCTTGAGCTTAGTTTGTTAATACTCCAGGCTTTGGCTTTACCAATTTTTTCATCCACCACAGAACGAAACGAGCCATCTTCTTGTTTATGATACTTCACGGGCATGCTGTCGGTGCGAAGCATTTCATCGGGCATGGTTTTGGTTTGCTGAAAACGGATATTAGGATGAGTGATATCGGAGGGCGGAAACCCAGGGATATCGGTTTTACATTGTTCGCGGTATTCGGGTGTGTTTTCCACCACGCCAAATTCCAGCGCGTTGCCCAGGCATGCGGATACACAGGCGGGCTTTAAGCCTTCTTCAAGACGATCGACACACATATTACATTTGGATACTTGCCCTTTGATGGGGTCAAGTTGTGGTGCGTTATAGGGGCATACCCAGGTACAGTAGCCACAACCAAAGCAGGTTTCTGGATCTTGCAGTACCGCGCCGTATTCAGTGTGTTTGGTATAGGCTTTGGTTGGACAACCCTTCAGGCATACAGGATCATCACAGTGGTTGCAGGCCATGGAAATGTTCATGCGTTTGTAGTCGGGGTAAGAGCCGCCTTCTACATAACCCACTGAGCGAAAACTTATATGGGCGGGGTTGTCATTTTTTTCTGAGCACGCAGCTTCACAAGCATGGCAACCAATACAGTTGTCGGCAGTAAAATGAAAGGCATGTTGTTTGGTTCGATTGGGATTTTCACCCACGCTTGGGTTGCCATTAATAAACAGGGAATTGTCTTTCGCTGTATTCGGTCCAGCTTGCGCATCCTGTGGCTGGAAGAGGTGGAGTTCAGACAAATCTATTTTTTGGCCGTAGCGGTTTTCTGATTCAGTTTTAGGGTCGAATAATTTTGCATAGTTTTGTTCGCCAGGTCGTTTGGGGACAAACTCACGGGGTGTGGGATCCAAGGGGCTTGCAGAAGAGCCCATTTCATCTAATGTATCCCTTATTTTAAAGAGTAAACTTAACATCTATTTCCTCAGTGTTAGCAATATTGCCTTTCAAGCGTTTTATTGTGAGCCGTGATCAGTAACTGCGCCGTTCGACATTTAATGCGGCAGCCTCTTGCTGGTCAACGTGTTCAATTTTTACCGCGCATTGTTTAAAGGCAGGTTGTCTTGAATAAGGATCCAGCAAGCCTAGCGACACACGGTTAACACAGTCGTAGAAATGAAAGGGGATAAACACCATATTAGGCGGTATTCGCTGGGTAAGCTGAACCATTACCACGGCATCACCACGGCGGGACACAATGCGCACATAAGTCTGGTGTTTAATGCCCAGTTCCTTTGCTGCATCAGGGTTCATTTCCATGTAGGGGGTAGGGCTGAATTTATTCATGTTGCCGATTTTTCCCGTGCGTGTTCGGGTATGGAAATGCTCAACCACTCGGCCACTGTTCATCCAAAACGGGTACTTGTCGCAGGGCACTTCGTTATTATCGACAAAGGGCAGGGGAATAAGGTTGGCTTTGCCATTTTCGGTTTGGAATTTTCCATCGGTATACAGGCGAGGGTCACCTTTTAAATCATCGCTGCCTTCACGGTCGTCACGATAAGGCCATTGAATACCGCGGGCTGCTTCAATTTTGTCATGCGACATACCGGAAATATCGAGGGTCCGCTCTGCGCCTTTTGAAAGCTGTTTCATTTCTTCAAAAGCACCGGCGGGGGTGTCCGGAAAGTTAATTTTTTGGCCATTTTCAAAGCGTGTTGCCAGCTCGCGAAAAATATCAAAATCCGCCTTGCTGTTATTTTTTGGTTTTACCACCGGGCGTACCAGATTGTAGCGACGCTCGGTGTTGGTAAAGGTGCCGGTTTTTTCTGCCCAAACCGCTGCCGGTAAAAACATATGAGCATACTCAGTGGTTTCAACATCCTGATAGGCATCCTGCACTACCAAAAATTCCAATTTTTCCAAAGTTTTTCTAATGCGGGAAGTATTGGGCATTGAGGTCATGGGGTTGGTGGCAATCAGCCAAAGGCCTTTGATTTGTCCGGTTTCAATGGCCGGAAAAATATCGGTTTGGAACAGGCCGCGTTTAGTGGGAAAGAAGGACGGATCAATTCCCCAGAATTTGGCAATTTCTTCACGGTGCTCAGGGTTTTCTAAAGCTCTATAACCAGGCAGGCCAGAGCACGACGACCACTCCCGGGTGCCCATGGCATTACACTGGCCGGTGATGGACAGGCTGGTACCACCGGGTTTGCCAATATTGCCGGTAATAAGGTTTAAACTATTAATGCCCACTACACCGTCAGAGCCATGGGTGCTTTGGTTGATGCCCATGGTCCAAATAGACATGGACTGCTTTGCATTGGCGTAAAGCCGGGCGACATGGCGAATGGTATCTTCATCAATGCCACAAATACGCTGGGCACGGGTAGGGTTCCACTTGGCCACTTCTTCTGCGAGGGCGTCGAAATTATTACAATGAGCTTCAATATATGCGCGATCCTCCAGTCCTTCGTCGAGAATAACGTGCATCAAGGCGTTCATTAACACTACATCGGTGCCGGGGGTTATCGGTAGATGAATATCAGCAAACTGGGCCAGCATGGTCACCCGTGGATCGACCACAATAAGCGGAAACTTGCGTTTTTCCAGGGCTTCTTTTAAGCGCCAGTAAATTATCGGGTGTTGTTCTGGCAGGTTTGAGCCCCAGGCCATTAAGCATTCGGTGTGTTCGAAATCATCGTAGCAACCTGGAGGACCATCGGAACCAAAGGAGCGTTTGTAGCCTGAAACCGCAGAGGCCATGCATAAGGTGGTGTTGCCGTCGTAGTTGTTGGTGCCTATGCAGCCCCTTACCAGTTTCCCTAGGCTGTAGAACTCCTCGGTAAGTAATTGCCCGGTGGATACTATCGCGAAAGAATCCCGGCCGTATTTTTCCTGAATACCTTTGATTTTGTCGGCCATGGTATCCAGGGCAGAGTCCCAGGAAGTTTGCTGATAAGGTTCGAAGGCTTTGTCACGTACCAGGGGTAAGTCGCCACGGCCTGCGGCATCAAACAGTTCATGTTCAAAAATGCCCTTAATACACAACTTGCCGCGATTGACATCTGCATCGGCACAGCCTCTGGATGAAACTGGCTTACCCTCTGCGTTAAGACCTACTTCAATGGAGCAGCCTGTTGAGCAATAGCCACAGGTTGTGTATTTCCATTCAGTCACTTTTTTGTCAGCAATACGGATGGGATTGCGGTCTTTACGTCCAAATAACATAAAACAACTCTATCTGGTAAAAGTGTGCACCAAAGTGGTGCGAAAAGGTTCAGGCAAGCACCGAATCCAAACAGCCTGTAGCAATATCAGTGGCGTTTTAACGCTATTTAGCGCTATTTAGCGCTGTTTGGGCTTATTCTATGGATGCTGAAAATATTCAATATATGACTTCGCAATGATTGTGCCAGAACAGCACTTTGTCAGTTTAATATGAAGAAGATTAAGTAGATAGGGATTCAGGTGGAAGGTGAAAATACATTTGGCGTGGCGCGCTACATGGCTACGCGCCTAGACCAAATGCCAAGCGGGGTCTAAACGTTAAGCTTCAATAAAATACAGCCAAGAGGCGGCAAACTAAGGCTTATGGAAAACTCCTGGCCCATGGTTTTTATTTTTTCTGCTTTAATCTGGGTTCCGTTTGAGATATCGCTGCCGCCGTAGTAAACCGAGTCGGTATTGAGAATTTCCCGGTAGTGTCCAGGCTTGGGTACGCCCACTCGATACTGATGGCGAACCACCGGGGTGAAGTTGAGCACTACAATAATAAGGTCATCGTCTGAATAACGCAGATAACTAAGCACCGACTGGGTGCTGTCGTGGCAGTCCAGCCAATGAAAGCCTTTTTCGTTAAAGTCGTATTGGTGTAATGCGGGTTCTGATAAGTACAATTTATTAAGATCGGTGACCAGGGTTTTTACCCCCTGGTGCAAGCTGTAATCCAGCAGATGCCAGTCCAATGCCTGGTTAAAGTTCCATTCTTCACCCTGGGCAAATTCGCAACCCATAAATAATAATTTTTTACCGGGCTGGGTAAACTGATAGCCATATAATAAACGTACATTTGCAAACCTCTGCCACTCATCGCCGGGCATTTTGCCCAGTATGGAGCGTTTTCCATGAACTACTTCGTCATGGGAAAACGGCAGAACAAAGTTTTCAGTGAAGGCATAGAGCAAGCCAAAGGTTAATTTGTCATGATTAAATTGACGGTAAATGGGGTCATTGGCGATATAGGAAAGGGTGTCATTCATCCAGCCCATGTTCCATTTCATGCTGAACCCAAGCCCACCCAGGTAAACCGGGTGTGACACCATGGGCCATGAGGTGGATTCCTCCGCAATGGTCAATACCCCTGGATGGTATTGATGTAACACGGTATTGGCTTCCCGAATAAAATCCATGGCTTCAAGATTTTCCTTACCGCCGTAGATATTGGGCGTCCAGTCTCCGTCTTCACGGGAGTAATTCAGGTAGAGCATGGAGGCAACAGCATCCACCCTTAAGCCATCAATATGAAATTCATCCAGCCAGTAAAAGGCGCTGGAGAGTAAAAAGTTTTTAACTTCATTGCGGCCGTAATTAAAAATCAGTGTGCCCCAATCCCGGTGTTCGCCCCGCTTGGGGTCTTCGTGCTCGTACAGGGCGCTGCCATCAAACCGTGCCAGGCCATGGGCGTCTTTCGGAAAATGGGCGGGCACCCAGTCGAGTAATACGCCAAGGTGGTGTTGATGGCACAGATCAATCAGGTAGCGCAAATCGTCGGCGCTGCCATGACGGCTGGTGGGTGCAAAGTAACCCGTAACCTGATAACCCCAGGAGCCATCGTAGGGGTACTCGCAGACGGGCATTAGCTGAATATAATTAAAACCCAGTGATTGTACGTACGGCACGAGGCGATCGGCAATGTCGCGATAGTTTAAAAAATTATTGTTTCCGTCACGTTGCCAGGAGCCTAAATGGAGTTCGTAAATAGAGGCGGGGGAATGAAGCCATTGCCTGCGCTCTCTTTCCATTAACCAGGATTGATCGGACCAATTAAACTCAGAAGGGCCAGTGATGATCGACGCCGTATCGGGCCGCATCTGATATTGCTTGGCATAGGGATCACTTTTTATGTGGATGTTACTGGAGTCGCGATTTCTGATTTCGTATTTATATAACTGCTGGTTTAGATCACCGGGTATGAATAAGAACCATACGCCGCTATCACCACAGTTGGCCATAGGGTTGGCGCGCCCGTCCCAGTGATTAAAGTCGCCAACAATACTGACGCGTTCGGCGTTGGGCGCCCACACCAAAAATTCAACACCAGGGGTGTTGTCAATAATCCGTTGATGGTTACCCAGTAAGCGATAGCAATGCCAATGGCTGCCGCTATTGAACTGATTGAGTTGCTGGTGGTCTACTTTTGGTGGAAAAGAGTAGGGGTCTATAAATCGCTTATCTGCACCATTGATATTTTTTTGTATCAAGGCAGGGTGCTTGTTTAGTTGTTGTGCATCACCTCGCCATTCAAAAAAATCTGTGTTGCCCAGGCGGGTAAAGGGGCTTAAGCCGTTTTCTGTTTCGATAAAAAGTTGCCACGCTCCAGGTTTATATGCTCTATAAACATAAGAGGTGGCGTCTTTCTGTAATCCTAGAATATCAAAAGGATTGTGATGGCGAGCTTCAATAATCCTTTGTAGAGGTTCTGGCAGAGGTTTTGAGAGTGTAGGCCTTATCTTTTTCAACTGTTGACTCATAATAAATAAAAAATCGGCTCGTTTGGGAAAGTAATCAAAACAAAATATTTTTTTGGGCTATTATCTTTATGTATTTATCTCAATGCTGTCTTGATGTACCTTATTAAAATATCAGGGATAATGCTACAAAAAACATTCTGTCATTAAACGTACACAGTATGCGTGCAACTTAAAGGTGCACGCAGAAACTTCAGGAACTCAACTCTATAAGGTAGGTTAATAGCTCAAGACGCTCTTTATATTGATATGTATCAAGCTCCCTGATAGTGAAAATGGCATAGTGTTTTCCAATGTTCAGCATTGAAGTCAAGGGATTAGCTGGATTTTGAAAGTGTAAGAGCGTGTGCACATATACAGGAGGGTGCGGCATGAATGAGAGGATTGTAAATAGTAGTATGTGGTTTGAATCGAGAACCGATAATTTAACCCTGGCGCTGATATTGGCAGGAGGTTCAGGTACGCGTTTACATTCTTTGACAAAGTGGCATGCCAAACCGGCTGTACCTTTTGGGGGCAAATTCAGAACCATCGACTTCCCCTTGTCTAATTGCATTAACTCCAATATTCGACGGATATGTGTGTTAACTCAGTACAAGTCGCACTCCTTAAACGCCCATATTCATAAAGGTTGGCATTTTTTAAAACCAGAGCTGGATGAATTTATAGAGCTGCTTCCGGCTCAGCAGCGGGTTAAGAATGACTGGTACTCAGGTACCGCCGATGCAGTTTTCCAGAATCTGGATATTATTCAAGAATATAAACCAAAATATGTGCTGATTCTGGCCGGTGATCATGTTTATAAAATGGATTACCGAGCCATGATCAATCACCATGTATCCACTAACGCTGATATGACGGTGGGTTGCATAGATGTTCCCGTTGAGGAAGCCAGTGAGTTTGGTGTTATGTCAATTGATAATCAATATCGAATTACCGCATTTGATGAAAAGCCAGACAAGCCCCAGCCATTGCCCGATGATAAAAGCAGGGCCTTGGCGTCAATGGGTATTTATGTATTCAATCGGGAGTTTTTAGAGCGGGTATTGCAGGGCGATAGTCACAATGGCCAGTCAAGCCATGATTTTGGTAAGGATATTATTCCCGATAATGTGCACAAGCATAAATTGGTGGCTTTTCCATTTCGCAACTATAGCAGTGATAGAAAGAGCCACCAAACGGCTTACTGGCGCGATGTCGGTACTATTGATGCCTACTACGAAGCCAACATGGAGCTATTAAGCATTACCCCGCCGTTAAATTTGTATGATCGTGCCTGGCCGATATGGACCTATCAGGAACAATTGCCGCCGGCTAAATTCGTTTTTGATGACGATAACCGCAGGGGTATGGCGGTGGACTCCATGGTCTCATCCGGATGTGTGATTTCCGGCAGCAGGGTTAAACGTTCCCTGCTTTCCAATAATGTTCATCTCCACAGTTATAGTAGTATTGAAGATTCGGTTATTTTGCCCGATGTGGAAGTAAAACGAGCTTGCCGATTAAAAAAAGTTATTATTGATAAAGGCTGCGTTATTCCTGAAGGTACTGTGATTGGTGAAGATAAAGAGCTGGATAAACTACATTTCCATGTATCACCCAATGGTATTACTTTGGTTTCACAGGAAATGCTAGAACATAAAAAAAAATACGAGCAAAAACAACCCCAGCAAAAACAACAGAAAAGACAGCAGATAAACCATGTCGCGTGAAGGTAAAACCAAAGTAGTGTTGTGTTGGCACATGCATCAACCGCAATATCAAAACCTGATTACCGGGGCATATTGCCAGCCCTGGACGTATCTGCATGGCATTAAAGATTACATAGAAATGGCCAATCTGCTGTTTAGCCATCCCAGAGTAAAACTGGTGATTAATTTCAGTCCTGTTTTGCTTGAACAAGTAGATGATTATCGCCTGCAAATTGAAGCCTTTTTCCGCACTCGCGAACCGATAAAAGACCCTTTGCTTGATTTGCTGGTTAGTCAGGTGATTCCAACCGATATTAGCAATCGCAACAGCATTATTGAAAAATGCTTGCGCGCCAATGAAAAGCGATTAATCAAACGTTACAAGGCCTATAGCTTGCTGGCTGAAATTGGCAAAAAGGCGCTAAATAACCCCACCTTATTAACTTATCTGAATGATCAGTTTTTCTTTGATCTGGTGGTTTGGCATCACCTTGCCTGGTTTGGTGAAACAGTAAAGGAAAAAGAGAGTCTGTTAAGAGCGTTGGTTGAAAAAAGTGTTAATTTTACTCAGCAGGATCGTTTTGCCATTCTGGAATTAATTGGCAAACAGTTGGCACAAATTATTCCCGCTTACCGGGCTTTGTGGCAAAAGAACCAGATAGAAATCAGCATGAACCCTTACAGTCATCCGATTATGCCCTTGATGCTGGACATGAAAAGCGGTCAGGAAGCCTTGCATGACCTGCCCCTGCCAAACAAAAGTTATCCTGGTGGTGAAGAACGGGTTCGCTGGCAACTTGATCAGGGGATACAGGTTTTTGAACGTTACTTTGGTAAAAGGCCGGTTGGTTGCTGGCCTTCTGAAGGCGGGGTCAGTCTGCCAACATTGGACATACTGGCGGAATCTGGTTTTACCTGGACGGCCAGTGGTGAAAATGTTTTAAAGAACAGCCTGGCAAAAGAAAACAAAAAATCGGATTGCCCATACAATGCCTATTGGGTGGACGGGGTCAAGATAAGCTGCTTTTTTCGTGATGATAAATTATCTGACCTGATTGGTTTTACCTATTCAGGCTGGCATGCAGACGACGCGGTGAGTGATTTGTTACAACACCTGGACACTATTCATAACCATTGCCCCCCTGATCATGACCGCATTGTGTCGATTATTCTCGATGGTGAAAATTGCTGGGAATATTACCCCAATAACGGTTTTTATTTTCTCAGTGCGTTATACGATTCTCTCAGTGATCATCATCGCTTCGAATTGGCTACCTATAATGAAATAGTTGCTGAGTTAAAAACTGAACATGCCCAGCATCATGTGCTCAACAGCTTAGTGGCCGGCAGCTGGGTGTACGGTACTTTTGCTACCTGGATTGGTGATCGAGGAAAAAATTTAGGCTGGGAATTATTGTGTGAGGCCAAGGAGAAATTTGATCAGGCAATAGCAGAAAATCGTCTTGATCCACAAAAACGGGCCTTGGCTGAAAAGCAACTGGCTATCTGCGAAGCATCCGATTGGTTCTGGTGGTTTGGCGATTATAATGCTGCAGAATCTGTCAGTGATTTTGACCGCTTATACCGCGTTCATTTGAGCAACCTGTATCAGATACTCGGCTACAGTCCACCTGAAGCCCTGAAGCAGGTCATATCGGTTGGCAGTAGTACAAGTACACCCGATAATGCCGGAACCATGCGCAGAGGCAGCGAATAAGTAATGACTTATTGGCTCACTGCTAATATTTTTAATGATATCCCCAGTGATGCCAGCCACCCTTATGAATAATGCTGTAGATGATTCGACCCACAGTCCTTTAGATCATCGTCTTGCAGGTATTCTGCTGCATCCCACATCATTACCGGGAGCAGGTGTGGTGGGATGTTTTAATAAAGAAGCCTTTCGATTTGTAGATTTTCTTGCTGAAGCGGGCATAAGAGTATGGCAGGTACTGCCATTAGGGCCTACCGGAGAAGATTTGTCCCCCTATAACAGTGCATCTGCTTTTGCCGGTAGCACACTGTTTATCGATTTAAACGATTTCGTTGCCTTAGGTTTACTGGATAAACATTACCAGGCACCAAAAAATATACACCAACATATGCAATTAATTCATACTGCCTATGCTGCTTGCAAGGCCAGTAACACCTTGGCCTGTACCGAGCTAAAAACACAGATCGAAAAATTTGTTATAGGAAACAGTGACTGGCTGGCGGATTACGCCTTGTTTCGTATTATTCAGAAACAACAGCAAGGGGAGCCCTGGCATTTATGGCCTGAAGCTTTGAAAAATCGTGAACCAGAAGCACTGAGCAAAATAAAACATCAATATGCTGAAGAAATTGAACAGGTTTTTTTCAAACAATTTTTTTTTAATAAGCACTGGGTCGCACTAAAAAATTACGCTAACTCAAAAAATATAAAGCTCTTAGGTGACCTGCCTATTTTTGTTGCCCACAACAGTGTTGATGTTTGGAGCCATCAAAAACAATTTAATCTTGATGAAAGCGGTATGCCACTGACGGTGGCTGGAGTCCCCCCGGATTATTTTTCTGAAACCGGGCAGCGCTGGGGCAATCCCCATTATCGTTGGTCAGTGATGGCCGAAGACGAGTTTAGCTGGTGGCGGCGTCGGGTCAGCCATTTACTGGATTGGTTTGACTGGGTTCGTATCGATCACTTTCGTGGTCTGGAAGCCTGCTGGGAAATCCCTGCCGACGAGAAAACCGCTATTCATGGCCATTGGCAAAAAGCCCCCGGCGATGAGCTGCTGAGTTATCTGCAGGAAAGCCATCATACCTTACCTTTTATAGCCGAGGATCTTGGTATTATTACCGAAGAAGTTACTCAGCTAAGAGAAAAATACAGCTTGCCTGGCATGAAAATACTGCAATTCGCTTTTGACAGTGATGACAAAAACCCTTACCTTCCCCACAACTATACTGACAATTGTGTTGTTTATACCGGCACGCACGACAATAATACCGCGCTTGGCTGGTTTAAATATTTATCAGACCAGCAAAAAGCCAGAGTGTTGGAATACCTGGGGCAACCAACAGACCCCATGCCCTGGCCACTGATTCGTGCCGCCCTTGCATCGCCAGCAAAACTGGCGATTATTCCCATGCAGGATATACTTGCCCTTGACGAGCGCCACCGCATGAACACACCTGGCCAATCCAATGGCAGTTGGCTTTGGCGCTTTACCTGGGATCAAGTGCCAGACGATTTGGCGGCAAAACTCTGCGCCTGGAATAAAGAGTACCAGCGCGTATAATATTAATTGCTTTGCCAACAAAGTCTGCGCCGCTTTATTGTTTTAAGCAGCGATAACTTGAATAACATCATTACTGGAAAGACAAACTTATGATAATCAAGAAAGTCGCTACCCAGCCATTTGACGATCAACGTCCGGGTACTTCAGGTTTGCGCAAAAAAGTGACGGTGTTTCAGCAAAGCCACTATTTGGAAAATTTTGTGCAAGCTGTTTTTGATTCTCTTGCTGACCTGTCAGGTCAAACACTGGTGGTGGGCGGTGATGGCCGTTATTACAACCGTAATGCTACGCAAACAATTTTAAAAATGGCGGCTGCCAGTGGCGTTAAAAAAGTCTTGCTTGGGGCCGGGGGCTTGTTGTCAACACCGGCAGTTTCTGCACTGATTCGTCAACACCAGGCTTTTGGTGGCTTGATTCTTTCCGCCAGCCACAACCCCGGTGGGCCGCAAGGTGATTTTGGTATCAAGTACAACATTGCTAACGGTGGCCCTGCGCCGGAAAAACTCACTGAGGCTGTTTTTGTCCGCAGTAAAGAAATCAGCCATTACGTTATTGTACAAACTGAAATCGAAGAAGCCATAGACCTTGATCGGCTAGGGACGCAATTCCTGGGGGACATGGTAGTCGAAGTTATTAATCCAGTTAATGAATACGCTGATTTAATGAGTCGATTGTTTGATTTTGATGCCATTAAAGCACTGTTCAATAGTGGCTTTAGTATGGTTTTTGATGCCATGCATGCTGTAACCGGACCCTATGCCAAAGAAATTTTAGAAAGACGTTTGGGAGCCACACCCGGCACGGTGATTAATGGTGAGCCACTGGAAGATTTTGGTGGTGGTCATCCTGATCCTAACTTGGTTCATGCTAAAGAATTGGTTGCTCGCTTGTTCCTTTCTGAGAGCAATGCCGGCATTGCCGATTTTGGTGCTGCATCTGATGGTGATGGCGATCGTAATATGATTCTAGGGAAAAATTTTTATGTCACACCCAGTGACAGCCTTGCCGTCTTAGCAGCTAACCTGCATCTTTTTCCCGGTTACGCCAATAAGGGATTAGTGGGCGTGGCCCGCTCCATGCCAACCAGCATGGCGGTAGATCGGGTGGCAGAAAAACTGGACATCAATTGCTATGAAACCCCAACCGGCTGGAAATTTTTCGGCAATCTTCTAGACAGCGATAAAATCACCCTTTGTGGTGAAGAAAGTTTTGGCACCGGTTCCAACCATGTGCGGGAAAAAGACGGGCTTTGGGCGGTGCTGTGTTGGCTTAACCTGATTGCTGTGCGCAAGCAATCGGTAGAGCAAATTATGAAAGAGCATTGGTCACAGTACGGGCGAAACTATTACACCCGGCACGACTATGAAAACATAGAATTGGCAGCAGCGCAGGATTTAATGGGGGCGCTGCGCAGTAAAGTAAATACACTTGCCGGGAAAAATTTTAAGGCATGGCAAATAACCCAGGCTGACGATTTCAGTTATACCGACCCCATAGATAACAGTGTTAGCGAGCATCAGGGCATCCGTATTTTATTCAGTAACGCTGCGCGTATTATTTTTCGTTTGTCTGGAACCGGCACTCAGGGCGCTACTTTGCGGGTATATATTGAACGCTTTGAGCCTGATACCACTTTGCATAACCTGGATACCCAGGCAACACTGGAACCCTTGGTGCAACTTGCCGGCGATATTGCCCATATTAAACAATATACCGGGCGCAGTTCGCCGGATGTGATTACTTAAAGCAAATTTGTATTATTGTTCTTGATGTTTTATTCCCATGCTACTTTCATTCCTGAGTTATTCAGGCGGCTTGGTCGTTCGTTGCAACGGCAATGTCCGCAATAACCTGTTCGCTTTCGTTATCACTTTCTTTATCTGGGTTTACAATTGACTTACAGTGACCACTGCTGGATTCATAATATCGGCAGCGGCAGCTTCAGGGTTGTTACCTTGCCAAAGATCTGGTCCGAAGTATAGGTTGTACTTAAGCGATGTTTCCAAACCAACAGGAACATCATTCAACGAAACTCCCAGTTCGGAATTACTGCCTTTAAAGCGTTCGGGCTTATTCTCTTTATCGCCCGCCGCTGCATCTTTATAGACAGCGCTTAATGTGGGTTTGAAATTATCTTCATGAAAGAAAATGAAAAACATGTCCCAGTTCTTGCCTGTGCTGATTGAAACCCAGGGCTTATCCAGGCTGCTGTTATAATTTTCACGCAGCCTTGCTGCTTCCTTGGTGCCAGTTATCATTGCTTCTTCAGGACCAAGAGCTGTGCGATAACGGCTGCCTTCAAAATCAACATAGTCAAGTGTAACGTCGATGATCAGCGTGCTTAATACCGAGGCAGCTTTTGGCAGCGCTGCGAACACAGGGTATTCTATGGTTTGTGCGGTGAAGGTTGTGCTTACGCCTGCTTTTGCCAGATCAATACCCAAAATGCTAATGGATGCATCGGCTTCAATGATGGTACGAACCGGCCCATTTTTTACAGCAAGGGTTTTTGCGGGTATAAGTGCGTTATGCAAAGTTGCACCAACAAAGCCTAATTTTGCTTTAACCCTTACTTTCATGGTATCGAGAATATTGGGTGCTGAAGGGGTGCCGGTAAAACCTTTTATTCTCCAATCAGACCAGATTAATAAATTCTTTGGATCAAGTTGCAGGGTATAGGATTCGGTATCAACCAAACCGGTGTTCATGTCGTAATGGGTATAAGTTTTGTCACTTCGTTTTGTATTGCCTGCAACAATGTAGGCGTATCTACTGCTGCCTTTCTCAGTGATTTTAAGTTCTGAAATTATTTTTCCTGAGTTTAGTGTCTGCAGCTGGGCATCGGTTTTAATACCCATATCTTTGTACATGAATACCAGCTCATCCTGCTCTTCAAATATACCCGCTTGGCCATCAACGGCCAGCTTTGCTCCTTCTACATAGGTCAGTCCGCGAATATTTTTATCGTCAAACTGGTAAGGGATGGGCGACAGTTTACCGTTATGAACGGCCATGACCGAATAGTCCGCTACGGGTTGGTTGAGTATAGTGGGAAGTTGCTTGCCTTTCATGACAATGACTTCAAGAAATCGTGCTGGACTGGGTGGGGGCAGTTCTGGAGAGGCCGATAGAGACCTTGAAAAAATAAAAGTGCAAAGCAACGCTGACAGACGAACAGTCTGCTGGAGAGTTTTAGCTTTCATGATCATACCTTGGGTTTTTATTATTTATTTTATTAATTGTTTTATTGCGCTGCTGATGTGTTGTTTTTTGGGGATTCAGCGCATCAGTGTGCCCCAGTCAATCATACTTATTTTAAACTTTCAAGGCAGGCTGTGTTCTTGAAAAACTATTGTTAACTCTCTGATGACAATCAATAACTCTATATTTTTAAAAGCAATTTTTTGTTTTTTAGTTCGAAATACTTCGCGCTTTAAAAACTTTGAATTCTAATGCCTGTTTATGGTTATGGGTGCGCTTATTTATAGGTGATCACTGACCTGGAGGGTGTCAGCCCTTGATCAGTAAAATACGCCGAGCTCCGTTAAGCACAATCAGGCTGATGATGGTTCCAATTACAAGGTCGGGGTAACGGGAACCGGTCCAGGCTACCAGTGCCCCGGCAAGGATGACGCCCAGGTTGGCAATGAC
>JBECKY010000078.1:0-4868 GCA_040235475.1 Pseudomonadales bacterium | reverse complement strand
AACAAAATAGCGGGCGCTAAAAAAGTCACGGTGGTGTCCCCCGACATCGGAGGGGTCAAACGCGCCGAGAAATTTCGTCAGGCTCTATCCAGCAACTTTGAAGTTGAGGCGAGTCTGGCCTATATGGAAAAAATCCGTGCTAAAGGAGTGACCACACCAGGCCGACTCACTGGCGACGTCAATGGTAGTACCGTCATCATTATTGACGACTTAATCAGTACCGGCGGCACATTGTTACATGCTGCCAGAGCCTGTAAGAACCTGGGCGCAAGCACAGTGTACGCTGTGGCATCCCACGGTGTCTTTGTTGATGGCGCCAGTAAACTGCTAGAGGCAGAAGAGCTTGAAAAAGTTATTGTCACGGACAGTATCCCACCGTTTCGGCTGGAAGCCGCATTAATCGAAAAAAAACTGGTGGTTGTTCCGGCGGCAAGGCTATTCGCCAATGCCATTAAACGCCTCCACACTGATGATTCAATCGTTGATTTGTTGGCAAATTGACTGTTATTTTATTCAGGGAACCTCTGAAAAAGTCTGGGCGTAAAAGATTGAGAGCTAAAATTTTCAAATACAAGGCCCAGGCTCTTTACCTAATCGGCAAGTCTATAACTTTCTGCCAGAAGTAAGTACCTCTCTGCCCGATGTTGCCATTTCGGCCATGCCGCTCTTTCAAGCTCCCGCACATGGAGTATGGCAAGCCTCGCCCTGACACAGGCGCGATAGCTTTTATAAAAATGAATCAAACGCGGTGGCAGTTTATCCTGGATTATTTTTTCATAGCGCAAAAAAAGCTCATCACCCACTTCAGGAGCATCCAATAACTCACACTCCATGGATAAAGAGGATAACTCATCGACACAATCAACTATTCTAAATTCGCGGTTAAACTCCAAACAATCAAAAATAACCGGCTCTTCTTCAAGGCATACGTGTTCCGGTCGTAAATCTCCATGGCCCTCGACAATTCTACCTTGCCTGGTACGTTGAGCAAAAAGCTCAGGCTCATTATGCAATAAACCCAGCTGAAAATTATGCACCTTGTTAACCACACTCTCAGATAAACCATACTTGGGTTTTACTAATTCAGTAAAATTTATCCGCACAGACTTTTCCAATTGCTGAAGGTAATCACTGGCATTGATTTTAATGGCAGTACTGTATTGATAGAATTCTATCAGGCGTTGAGCTAATTTTTGAATATCCTTATGATTCAGCCGGTGCCGCCCAATCATATAATCCAGCATCCGCTTGGCTGGAAGCCTGCGCATTTTAACCAGCCAATCTATTACCTTTACTTTCCCCTTTCCGAGCACTTCTTGCCCTTTTTTTTCTTGCGCATTTTTTCCAGATTCTTCACACGCTCCCGCTCTTTCACTCTCCCCAATACTTGCCCTGCCATTGGCATCCAGCAGCAAGGGCACCATGCCGATATAGACATTTTTCGCCAAGCGACGATTTAAATACACCTCTTCGGCACAATATTTTTTACGTGCCGACAGGGTGCTAAAATCAAGAAAATCATAACGCGCCGTTTTTTTTAATTTATAAACCGTATGTTCAGTGAGAAATACCCATGACATATGGGTTTCGATAACATCAATACGCTGGGGCTTTTCAGGGTAAGTGTTTGCTTGCTTTAGCAAAGTAACAGCTAACTCTGGGGCTCTTTCCGCTTGCCAGATTATTGCTTCTGCTTCAGTTGGTGCTATAGTTTCCATGCTGTTATGACCCTGGGTTTTCCTATCGGTATTGTTTTGCATGTTAGTTTGCATGACGTTACCCTGGCCAAAGCCTTTACGAATTCCCTAGACTTTTTCCTGATATTTTCTAATATCTGCTAAGCCATATCCACCCACATTAACATGTCGATGACTTCTTCATCGCTCACCTGCATAAAACTATCGTAGTAAGCTCCCACCGCCCCTAAATAAGGGCCAGGCTCGCTCAGGGTGATCACCTCATCCACTTGCTGCTGTAATTTTATAACCGTATCGTCTGGCGCAACAGGTACTGCTACAATCATTTTTTTTGGCTTACCTTGTTTTACATCCTGAACCGCTGCTTCCATGGTCAGACCCGTGGCAATACCATCATCAACTAGAATGGCTATTTTGTCTTTTATGGTAATGGCTTCCCGATCTTTTAAATAATAAGCGCGTCGCCTGTGTGCTTCCTGACGCTCAGCTTCGACCTGCTGCCGAAACCAGGCCTGATCAACCTGAGAAACTTCTGCTTCATCACATACCAAACCTCCCCTTTCCCCCACGGCAGCAATCGCATATTCAGGATTATAGGGATGACCAACTTTTCTGGGAATAACGAGGTCCAGAGGCATATGCAGGGCTTTTGCAAGTTCCACACCCAACGGTACTCCGCCACGGGGCAACGCATAAATCACCCCATCCTTGTTTTTATATTTACCCAGCGCCTGAGCAAGCTGCTTTCCGGCTTCGGTTCTATTTTTAAATCGCATACAAAGCAAAGCTGAAATTAAACATCCGTTATGCAATAAAGGAATAAAAAGAGAGTTCTCACGTTTATAACATACTGCATGCCGCTATTAACTCTGGACAAATTTATAAGCCTTAGCAAACAATTAATAATGTTAACTACTCTAACAGCACCATTAGGCTAAATTAACAAAATAATTGCTTTGACTTAGCGCAAGTGAAGTTGCGGAAGATAAAGAAATTGATCCAACCTCAACAGGATACCAACACCCGCTCCTGGATAAGAGGCTCCCTGGAGTATTATTCCAAACCGAGCCTAAGCAGAGGGCTGGGGGTTTATGCTTCGCTCTTGCTCTCGCCTTCTTAATTCTATTTTTGTCTTCTCGCGAAGTTCATTCAACTCCGCAATCAAATGATCAATTGAGGCATCTATTTCTTTCTCAGTATTCATATGGGGCGTTACCAGAACCTCGCCATCCTGCCCATCCTCCTCAAGGGACTCCCATACCAACTGTATTGCAACGGATGGCACCAGTTTATGTTTACCCTTCTTTGGAATATGTATATCGAAACGTATTGTCATTGCTTTCTCCACCCAGTAAAACTATTCCACATTCTGTCCCTAATTGCTGATAATGCCTATGAATCACGCAATTTTCAAACCTATTATTATTTAGCCTGAAAATTCATTTTTCGCCTTTCATTAACAGCTTTTATTGCCTCCATTGTATCATCCGTATTCATTAACCAAGACTGCTCCTGCAACTCTCTATGAGTCGCTGTTCATTTCAAATGCTTGCCAACCGTTAATCCTGCGCGCCGACAAAAATAATAGATTGGCCTTTTGTTGGCCGAGTAATTGAAGTTTAGCGGCGGATTATTAATTTTTACTGTCGCCACACGATTTTCTAAAATGCGGACTGAAATTTTTTTATAAGCTTTTACTTCGCTTGTTCCTTATTTAAACTGAGGTGGGACGGTAATGGTAAATACCCCGCACTTAACACAACCTCAACGTAGACAGTTAAGCCGCATTTAAGTACTCAATGGGTGCCATGTCATTGAGACCATCATGTGGCCGTTCGTAGTTGTATAATGCTATCCAGTTGCGCAACTAACGCATTAGCCTCTACTTTTAACTTTGGTTAAAAATGGGGGGATTACCAGACGTCAAGATGCCATTAATCTTGTTCAGCTGCGGGAATCCTGACTCAGAGAGCTAATCGGGATAGGGAGGGCTGCTAATTAGCTTGAGTACATCCTTTGAACGACCGAGATGTACACCATCATTGCCCCAAGCTGCCACAACCACACCAGCATCTTTGGCTAAAGACGTTATCCATCTATCGTTAATCTTTTCCAACTGGATCAGCGCTAACAAATAGCTCACCTGGACCTGTTGCTCTAAGAGCGAATAGATTAGCCATGCGTAGCCCACCCTACGCAGCCTCAGCACTTTTGCGCGGGCTTCTTTGAGGCTCATCAGCGGATAAGTACCGATATCCGCGCTGGTCTGTTTACCAGCGTAGACGTAATAGTAGCGCAGGCTATAGTGATCTTGCCCTTAGGAGAAACCCGTACGCTAAGGCCATTCCTGTCGAGTTTAACAGTCACCTTGGCGTGCTCTTTCTTGTGATTGGCTTTCAGCCAGGAATCTGTAATTGCCATGCTCGTACCTATCCCATTGTTTCCAATGAAGCAAGTACAAATAATTTTCTACGCTGATCAGGGGCAAAATTTGCGTGACCCAGCATGGCATACGGGGGCTTAGAGCATCAATACGACAAGCCGGGGCAGTTTATATCTTTTTGTTTTTATTAGAATTTTTACCTGGCTGTCGCGACCTGTCCCAAGGATTGCTATTGGGGTGCGAAATAATAGCAAAAGCCCTTCACTTATTCATTTCATTGACAAAATTGCTACAGTCATACGTTAAAAACCCTTATTTACACCTGAATTTACACCTGCTTGGAACAACCACTTTTTATACGTAAAAAAGTGAACCTTGGTACCTGGTACTTAGATACCTTTTTTTCAAGCCTGATTCAATGCAACCTTGCCCTGAAACCACTGGCTAAATTTGAAGTGAATGAAAGAAACTGCGAACAACACGGGATTCTTTTTTGCTTGCAATTTAAGATGGCGCCAACCACAATGATGGCTGTAAAGCTTGGCTGTCGTAAAAATAAATTGACTTCACTTAGGTAAGGTGTGCAATTTCCGATGAATCACCTATTTCGTCATCGCCTCCCAACCCACGTGCTTTTGCTGATGCTGCTGGTTCAGCTAATCGGCACGACCTGGACCTGCTCCATGGGCGTCGGAGCCCCTGCCCAAGATACCTCTATCGATCAACACTTCGCCCATCGGGCACATAAACAAAGCACCGCCCCCGCTCAAAAAACATTTGCCCAGGCA
>JBECKY010000077.1:0-71651 GCA_040235475.1 Pseudomonadales bacterium | reverse complement strand
CAAAACTTCTGGAAAACACCTCGCCCTGGTGGCGTAAATAACTTTCAACCTGAAATTCAACATCGAAACCATAATTATAGCTGCCGGTTTTCAAATCACGACCAAATTTTGCCGCCATTGCATTGTCCGACAGGTAAGTAATATGCCCAACCATTCGGGCTAAAATCAATCCTTGCCGAGGGTAGGTGTCGTGTTCGTAATATCGGCCGCCATGGTAATGGGGATCAGACAAAATGGATTGTCTTGCGACCTCATTAAAGGCAATGTTTTGCGCCGATAATTTTGGTGCAGAAGCAATAACAACCGCATGGCGGAGGCGCTCAGGGTAGTCAATGGCCCATTGCAGGGCCTGCATGCCGCCCAGGCTGCCGCCTGCGACCGCTGCCCATTGCGAAATGCCCAGGGCATCCGCAAGGCGGGCTTGACTATTCACCCAGTCTTTGACGGTAATCATGGGGAAGTCTGGGCCAAAATGCTTACCGGTCTCTGGGTTGATAGTTTGAGGGCCAGTACTGCCATGGCAACCGCCCAGATTGTTCGGTGAAACCACAAAAAACTTATGGGTGTCGATGACTTTGCCAGGACCAATACAGTTTTCCCACCAGCCTGGTTTTTTATCATCAGGGCTGTTATAGCCCGCGGCATGATGATGACCGCTTAAGGCATGGCAAATCAGCACAGCATTGGACTTGTCCTGATTGAGCTGGCCATAGGTTTCATACACCAGGTTGTAGCTTGGCAATATTCGGCCGCACTCCAGCTCAATGGCTTGGTCAAAATGCAGGGTCTGCGGCTTTACAAGGCCTACAGAATCTTCAGGAAAAATATCGGGCACTAATTTATTAAACCATTTTGAAAATTATTCAGCCATCAGGAACGCATGTTCTTTAGCAATAATCATACGACTAAATACCCAGTACTAGACCACCAGGCATTTTAAATATTTGCACCAATGTACCAAGCAGTACAAACTTTAGTACCTGAATAGCCATGAAGGTGAGAATAGGTGAGAAGTCAATACCCCCCATGGGTGGTAATAATCTTCTTGCCGGTGCCATCACCGGTTCTGTTAACTGGTAAAGTAAAGCCAGTGCGGGGCTGTGACTGTGAGGCGCTAACCAGCTAATAATAATTTGTAAAATAATAGCAAAAAAATAAAAATTAAGAATTAATGCGATAATGCCGGTTACAGCCCAGGCAGCCATAATACCAAGGTTAACGACACCGCCATAGGATATAAAAAGAATCAATACTATTTGCAAATAGTTAACCGCAAATAGCAAAATCAGGGAGGCAATATCAATACCGCCTAATCCAGGGATAATACGCCGCAGTGGTATAAGTACAGGATTGGTGGCTTTAACAATAAATTGCGATGCCGGGTTATAAAAATCTGCCCGAACTGTTTGTAATAAAAATCTCAGCAATACTATAACAGCATAAATGCCAAAAATAGTTTGAACGATGTAAGCGCCGGCTAAAGAAAACTGTTGCATTTATTGGCATCCTGATTTTGAAATAATAAAAATAAAATGTATAGCCACAGTATATTATGTGGCAGGCAAAGGGTCGTTGGTATTTATTTTAAAGTATTCAACCTTGTTGCCCAAGTTCTTCTGAGCGCCGTTTGGCAGCAGCTAGGGCTTGCCCAAAAATGCCCACTAGCTGGTTCTTTTCCAGTGAATGAATCGCTGCCTCGGTGGTGCCTCCGGGTGAAGTGACCCTGCGGCGCAATTCTGCTGGATCAACATCGCCAGTGCCAGCCATTTTCGCAGCCCCTAAAGCAGTTTGCAATGTCAGTTGTTTGGCTGTGTCGGGTGTTAAACCCATGGCTTCGCCAGCAGCGATCATGGCTTCCATCACTAGAAAATAATAAGCGGGACCACTGCCCGACAAAGCGGTGACGGCATCAAGTTGTTGCTCCTGCTCCAGCCAAACTACGATGCCCACTGCTTGTAAAATCTGTTCTGCCAAGGCTTTTTGCGCTGAAGAAACATGTTCATTGGCAAACATGCCGGTTGCACCGGTTTGCACCAGGGCGGGGGTGTTGGGCATGCAGCGCACCAGGGCGGTTTCGTTGCCTAAGCTTTTGGCAAGCCTTGCCAGAGTAATGCCGGCGGCAATGGAAATAATGACTTTACTACGGTCTGCTACGGCTGGTTTTAAATCATCGAGAATGGCTGACATTATTTGCGGTTTAACCGCCAGCATAATCACATCTGCCTGGTCAGCAGCTGTACGGTTATTGCTGCAGGTTTTAACGCCGAAAGTTTTTTCAACGTAGGCCAGGCGGTCTTTGCTTGGGTCGCTCATGATGACTTGTTCGGCGTTAAGGCCTTTGCTAATCAGGCCTTCAACCAGTGCGGCAGCCATGTTGCCAGCGCCAATAAATGCTATTTTTGTCGTGTTCATGGAGTTATTCATAAGGTGTGTAACAAGAATCAGGTGTTGTTATAAAATATTTTAGCTATCTAAGGTTGTGCCTGGGTGTTTGTCGAAGCCTGTTTATGGATGAATGCTAATCAGCTCGAGAGCCAAAAATTGCGGTACCCAAACGAATACAAGTCGCACCCTCCTGAACAGCCAATGGATAATCGTCGGACATGCCCATGGATAATGTGTCCAAGTCGGGAATATTAGCCTTTAATGTGTCCAATGTCTTTGCCAATGTGGAAAATGCGCGTTGCTGGTGTTTCTTGTCGGCGTTTTTTTGCGGGATAATCATCAAACCTCGTAGTTTCAACCGCGGCAAAGCATGAATGGCCTTTGCCAAAGAAGCTGTTTCTGGAAGGCTGATACCGGCTTTGCTGGCTTCCTTATCGATGTTTACCTGAATGCAGATGTTCAGCGGCGGTAAATGTTCAGGCCTTTGAGTGCTTAATCGTTGTGCAATTTTCAACCTGTCCACGGTGTGCACCCATTGGAAAAGCTGGCTGATAGTGCGGGTTTTATTAGCCTGAATGGGTCCAATAAAGTGCCATCGCAGGGATGAGTCGTCAATATTGGTAATTTTGGCACTGGCTTCCTGAAGGTAGCTTTCACCAAAATCCTCAATACCTGCCGCCATGGCTTGGCGAATTTCCGCACTGGAACGCCCCTTGCTTACCGCCAAAACGGTCACAGCATTAGCCGAACGTTGCTGGGCCTTTAAGGAACTGCACACACGTTCACGTATTTCTTCTATATTGATTGCTATGTTATTCATACCTGATAATTTAAAGCTTTAGCAGTTTCATTTCCAAGGGTTCTTTAATTATTGGTTCAGGGGAGATTTAGAGCAGCATAAGCTGCTTTAACCTGCGTAAAACACACTGGTGAATAAAATTCAGCCCAAGGGTGGCGCTAAAAAAGTCATGGCCAAAAGCAGGGGCCTTTCGGCGAAGACTTTTTCGGGGTTAACAAATAATAAGGTCTGCACAATATATCATTTTAACCTAAGGGGATTGAATGGACATTACAGAGTTGCTTGCATTTAGTGCGAAAAACGGGGCATCGGATTTACATCTTTCAGCAGGTTTGCCGCCGATGATTCGGGTTGACGGTGATGTCCGCCGAGTTAATCTTCCGCCCATGGAGCATAAAGAGGTTCACGCACTGATTTATGACATCATGAATGATAGGCAGCGTAAAGATTATGAAGAGTTTCTTGAAACCGACTTCTCTTTTGAAGTGCCCGGAGTGGCGCGGTTTCGGGTTAATGCCTTTAACCAGAATCGAGGGGCAGGTGCAGTATTTCGAACCATTCCTTCCAAGGTTTTGACCATGGAAGAGCTGGGGCATAGCCAGGTATTTCGTGACATTTCTGATATTCCCCGGGGGATTGTTCTCGTCACTGGCCCAACGGGTTCTGGGAAAAGTACCACCCTTGCGGCGATGCTAGACTACATTAACAGCAGCCGCTACGAACATATTCTTACCATCGAAGACCCCATTGAATTTGTCCATGAAAGTAAAAAATGCCTGATGAACCAGCGGGAAGTGCATCGAGATACTTTGGGCTTTGCTGAAGCTTTGCGTTCTGCTTTGCGTGAAGACCCGGACATTATTCTGGTGGGCGAGATGCGCGACCTTGAGACGATACGCTTGGCCCTGACTGCAGCAGAAACCGGGCATTTGGTATTTGGCACCCTGCATACCACTTCCGCAGCAAAAACCATTGACCGTGTGGTAGACGTATTTCCGGCTGAAGAAAAATCCATGGTGCGCTCCATGCTTTCTGAATCATTACAGGCGGTGATCTCGCAAACTTTATTGAAAAAAGTCGGTGGCGGGCGTGTGGCTGCCCATGAAATTATGATCGGTACCCCCGCGATTCGAAACTTGATTCGTGAAGACAAAGTGGCTCAAATGTACTCCGCTATTCAGACCGGAGCCGGTTTGGGCATGCAGACACTGGATCAGCATTTGGCAGACTTGTTGAAGAAAGGCCAGATCAGCAGGGAAGCCGCAAGAGAAAAAGCGAAAATCCCGGATAATTTTTGATGGTAGGTTTAGTCTGTTATTCTTTCATGAAGGGTAAGTAAGCCCAGCGGAAACACTATGGAATTTGAAGAATTATTAAAATTTATGGTTGAAAAAGGCGCGTCGGATCTGTTCATTACGGCAGGCGTACCGCCCAGCATGAAGGTTCACGGCAAGGTTGTGCCGGTTACAAAAAATCCATTGAGCCCGGAAAAAACCCGTGAAATTGTCTTTGGCGTAATGAGTGATGCGCAACGTAAAGAGTTTGCTGAAAAAAGAGAATGCAATTTTGCCATCAGTGCTCGAGGTATCGGCCGTTTTCGGGTTAGTGCCTATTATCAGCGTAATCTGGTGGCTATGGTGCTGCGCCGTATAGAAGTGAATATCCCTTCCATTGATGAGTTAAAACTGCCGCCGATTATCCGGGAATTGGCAATGACCAAGCGGGGCATTATTATTTTTGTCGGTGCTACCGGGACGGGCAAATCAACATCCCTTGCTTCGATGATTGGTTATCGCAATAAAAACAGCCAGGGCCATATTATTACCATCGAAGACCCCATTGAGTTTATTCACCAGCATCAGGGCTGTATTGTCAGTCAGCGGGAAGTGGGTCTGGATACAGAATCCTTTGATGAAGCGCTAAAAAACACCTTACGGCAAGCCCCCGATGTAATCATGATTGGCGAGATTCGAACCCGCGAAACCATGGAGCATGCGGTTGCATTTGCCGAAACCGGCCACTTGGTGCTGGCCACACTGCATGCAAACAATGCCAATCAGGCGCTTGATCGGGTGATTCAGTTCTTCCCTACCGATCGTCATAATCAGACCTGGATGGATTTGTCACTGAATTTAAAAGCCATGGTGGCTCAGCAATTAATACCCACTGTGGATGGTAAAGGCCGCGCAGTGGCTATTGAAGTGATGCTGAATACGCCTTTATTAGGCGACCTGATCAGGAAGGGTTCGGTTCACCTGTTGAAAGATCTGATGTCAAAATCCAGAGAGCTGGGAATGCAAACCTTCGATCAGGCACTTTATGATTTATACACGGCCGGAGAAATTGACTATCAAAATGCCCTCTCCCATGCAGATTCGCCAAACGACTTGCGCTTGATGATCAAGCTGGGCGGTGGTGATGTCGATGCAGAAGAAGGTGAGGGAGCAGACGCCGACAAACTCAGTATTCAGTCTGATGACGATTCCGGCAACGGTGGTGGCTTAAGATTCCGATAAGAACCGCCTGTTTTGGAATCAGCCAGGCTGTGATTTTTTGTATCAATAGTGTACACTAGACTCCGTATTTTGAGCTAACTATTTGATATTTATGTGGTTCTGGTTTGTGCTACCTGCACACTTCCCATTGACTGAGCAATTTAAGCGCCAGATGTTTTAACTTCAAACCCGCTTAATTTTTTTTCCCTTAAAGTTTCAACTTCAAGTTGAATTTTACCGGTTCAGCTTTACGGTATGTAATTGATGACTGACACTTCTTTAAGCCTGGAACAGGCAACCAGCTTACGGCACGCAATAAAAGCGAGCTATCACGAACTCTTGATTTTGCTGGTTACCAGCACCAGCGCTGCTGCGTGCATGGTTCTTGATCAAAGCACCCCGATTTTCTGGCAAAACCTGCTGGGTTTGTGTGCCTGGTCGGTGTTGCTGCTGTTCCTTCTGTATGAGTCCAGGCAAGTCCAGGCCCAGGTTCTGGTTGCAGTGGCATTCGCCACCCTTGGCGAATATTTTGCTTCGCCGTTTTGGGGCAGCTATACCTATAGATTGGCCAATGTGCCTGCTTTTGTGCCGCCGGGTCACGGGATGATTTATTTAACGGCGGTGGCGCTTGGGCGGTCGGTACTTTTGCAACAATATTATCAACTCCTATTAAGAGTAGCTGTTATTGGTGGCAGCATCTGGGTTGTATGGGGTCTGACCCTGGCGGCACAGCAAGATGTGCTTGGAGCAATATTATTTTCCGTGTTTCTACTGTTCCTTTGGCGCGGCAAGTCCGCCCCGGTTTACCTGGGCGCTTTTTATATCACCACTTACCTGGAATGGGTGGGAACGTTGACGGGCACCTGGTCCTGGGCGCCTATTGATCCAGTGACAGGGTTGGCGCAAGGTAATCCGCCCAGTGGTGTGGCTGTCTGGTATTGTCTGGTAGACGCCGTTGCTTTAACCAGTGCCCCGCTGCTGCTGAGCACACTGAGGTTGTCAAGACATTGGCGGCTAGTGAAAATGCTTATCCGTTTGGAGCAGTGGGGGATCAAAAGATCGATCTCGCTGTTTAAACGCTCCGCAGACTTGTTAACAAGATAGATGCAAGTACGCCTGCTTACCAGTCGCGAGTGTTTTAGATCTCCTGAATGAAAATCTTCTATCCTAACTTGCTGACACTGTTCTATAACGATTGAATTTTAGGTGCCCAAAAGTTATCGCTGCCAAGATCCTAACCCTTGTCTTCATGGATGATGAGGGCAATCCGGAACAAGTAAATACAGCTATACAAATAGAGTCAATTCAGCTGCGGTTTTAGTCAATTATACTTTACCCATGAAAAATAGCAGTTCTCGCACTATTGATAAGGCTGATCTGGCGGTCACTTCCGATCGAATTAAGAAAGTAAGGTTAGAATTGGGCATATCCCTTGAGCTGCTCGGAAAAGCCGGTGGCCGTTCCAAGGCTGCGGCTTCGCAGTGGGAAAAAGGTATTTCGGTGCCCGATAGAGACACCCTGCTCAATCTGAAACTGAATAGAAACATCAATCCAGACTACATCCTGGGTAAATCCAATAAGATGTTTCTTGCCCATCGCATAGAGGAAGAAAGCCGGCATTATATAAATCCGCAAACAGAATCAAATTCAATTAGCATACCCTTGATTAGCTGGTTGCAGGCAGGCCAATGGCCTGAACTTATTGAAGACTTCCACCCTAACGATGCAAAAGAGTGGATTTCGACCACCGCGAATGTCAGCACCAGCGCTTTCGCTTTAGAAGTAAAAGGCGACTCCATGCTTAATCCCCACGGCCCGCCTTCCATTCCTGAAGGCACAGTCATCATCGTAGATCCGGTTTTAGAATATGAAAACGGCGACATCATTGTGGCTCGATTACCGGGCAGTGATGAACCTATCTTGAAAAAAATGATTGTTGATGGGCCTAATGTCTACCTGAAACCCTTAAATCCGCAATATGAGCCGATTAAAATCCAAGATGCCATGGTCGTGATTGGTAGAGTTAAGAGACTGATTTACGAACTTTAGTCCCCTCCTTGTTATTTCCAGTGTTTTAGCAGCAGCAGGCTTTACAAATTCAACAAACAGCTTTACTTTTTAGGTAAATTAAGCTTTACTTTGAGTGGCGGCTTCAACTTGAAATATAACTTGAAATATAAAAAGTGTGGCGCAGGGGTGAGCTGTCCCTTAGCGATGAGGCAGGCCCTTCAGGTGAAGACTTTTAGAATTAACTAAACAGTTTCGACAAGTAACAAAGGAGGTTACACAATGGGCGACTTATACGAAATTTTATGTGAAAAATGCCTGCAACCGTTACCCGATCCGGTGGGTGTTATTCTTAATGAGGTAGATGATATAGACGATATTTTTTTGGGCAGCGATCCTTTAGGGGATAGCCGTTCAAAAAACAGCTTCGCTGCGCCAGCTCAGGGCAGCCATAAAAAAAGCGCCGATCAAATGTGTTTCGAATACTTCATTACTGGCAATACCGTGGTGATCGTTGAGACCTGCGCTAATCCCATGCCTTTGTATAAAGACATGGGCAACATCCTCCTCAAAATCAAGCAGGCGTTTCCAGACCTGCCAAGGCATAAAATTATTTATCGGGACCATAGCGGTGTTTATTGCGGTGTAAAAATGACAGAGCAGGGGGAGTTTGATGCTTTTTATCTGATCAATACACCCTGCTTTGATAAGGCCCTGAGGCAAGCAAGCTGCCATGCGGAGCAGGGTTTTAAACACGCACACTTTATGAGTTACGAAGAAATAGATGCGGCAGCCAACATAAGCCAGGCGCTGGAAGAGTGGTTCAGGGTGCAGACCAGCCAGGGCGCAAATAACTCTGTGAGTTATTTGAGTTCGATAGTCACCGAATTAATTGTGCATGCCCGTTCTATTTTAAACCTGGAAAACCCGGCCAAGCGGTGAATTGCCTAGATTAAGTGCTAAAACAAAGTCTGCCGTCCACCAGGGTATGCTGAACCTGCCCGGTCAGTGTTTGGCCTAAAAGGGGTGAGTTTTTACCTTTTGATACCATGCTGTCGGCAGACAGTACCCATTGTTTGTCTGGATCAAAAATACATAAATCTGCAGGCCCGCCAACGCAAATCCTGCCTTCATCCACTCCGAGAATTTTGGCAGGCGCAAGGCTGAGTTTTTCTATCAGTGCCATTAAACTTAACGTGCCTTCGGTGACCAGCGTTAAGGCAAGAGGCAGTAAGGTCTCCAAAGCTGAAATACCCGGAGCGGTGGCGGGGAAGGGGGCCATTTTTGCAGCAGGCTCATGGGGCTGGTGATCCGAGCAAAGTGCTGCAACAGTTCCATTTTTTATGCCGGTCTTTAATCCATCCAGGTCATCGAAGGAACGTAAAGGAGGGCGAAGGTGGTATAAGCTTTCGTAGCCATACAGGCACTCATCGGTAAAGCGCAATTGATGGGCTGAAACATCGGCGGTCACAGGCAGGCCTGCTCGTTGCGCATCGGCCACCAGCTTCACTGCCCTGGCAGAAGAAAGTTGGCAAAAATGAATGCGAATACCGACATGTTCAGCTAATAAAATGTCCCGGCTGACGGCAACTGTTTCTGCAACGGTAGGTACAACCGGTAAACCCAATCGCGTGGCGGCAGGGCCTTCGTGAACGCAGCCATTGCCAGCCAGGCTGCTGTCCAGGGGCTTGGAAAAATAAACCAAATCAAAAGTGTGCGCATACTCCAGGCATCGTTGTAGAGTCTGGTTGTTGGCGAAAGGTTGCCAGCCATTACTGATGCCAATGCATCCGGCTTCTTTAAGGGTATACATCTCACTGAGTTGTTTGCCCTTAAGCCCCTGGGTCATAGCGCCCAGCAATGAAACCTTACAATGCCCTGCGGCGGCAACTTTATCCTGGATTAAAGTGGCTACGGCTGCGGTGTCTATGGCCGGGCTGGTATCTGGCGGGCAGCAAATTCGAGTAATACCTGAGGCAACAGCAGCTTTAGTTTCACTGTTAATATCACCTTTTTGGCTCTGCCCCGGTTCGCGCAGATGGCAGCTTAAATCAATAAATCCGGGTGAAACCACCAGCCCACGGGCGTCAATGGTTTGGTCAGCCTGAAAATCAGGGGTAGGGCTGCCGATGGCAACTATCTTTCCCTGCGCAATAAACAGGTCGGTGATGGCGTCGGTATTAGATGCCGGGTCGAGTACACGACCCTGTTTGATATGAATGCGATTGCTCATGTTTTTAGTGCAGTTGTTTGCCCACTCATCGCCATGGATAAAATGGCCATGCGAACGGCCACGCCAAAATGTACCTGATCAAGAATCACTGATTGAGAGCCATCGGCAACTTCCGATTCTATTTCCACGCCGCGATTCATCGGCCCAGGGTGCATAATCAATGCATCCGGTTTTGCGCGGTGAAGCACGGCTCGCTTCAGGCCGTAAAGTTTATAAAATTCCTGCTCGCTGGGTAATAAAGCGCTGTGCATACGCTCTTTCTGCAACCTTAAGGTAATAATCACATCAACGTCTTCCAGACCGGATTCCAGGTTGCGAAAAACATTGACCTTCAGGCTCTCAGCATCGTGAGGCAATAAGGTATTCGGGGCAATTACCCGAACTTCTTTCGCGCCTAGGGTGTTCAATGCCAAAATGTCTGAGCGTGCGACACGAGAGTGCAGGATGTCACCAATAATAGCCACTTTAAGGTTTTCAAAACTGTGTTTGTGATGACGTATGGTTAGCATATCCAGCATCGCTTGCGTCGGATGCTCATGGCTGCCATCCCCGGCGTTAATAACAGCAATATTCGGGCAAACATGTTGGGCAATAAAGTCAGCAGCCCCACTGTCGGCATGGCGGACAATAAACATGTCGCAAGCCATGGCTTCAAGATTTTGCAACATGTCTTTTAAAGATTCGCCCTTTGAAGTGGCCGATGTGCTGATATTAATATTTAGCACATCGGCAGACAGTCTCTTGGCCGCCAGTTCAAAAGTGGTGCGGGTACGAGTGCTGTTTTCAAAAAAAAGGTTGGCAATGGTTTTACCTCTGAGCAGAGGGACATTTTTCACGGCCTTATTGCCCACCGAGACAAACGAATCAGCGGTATCCAGAATTTCGGTTAACAGGTTTTTTGAAAGCCCGTGAATGCTGAGAAAGTGTCGTAATCGACCTTGCTGATTTAACTGAAGCTGATTGCTTGTTTGTAAAGCATTGGCTTTAGGTGAGAAAGGCTGCAGTATTTCTTGTGCCATTAATCTGAATTACCATTGTCTAAGTATTGTTGTATGGCCATCACCAATGGTTCAGGGCCTGATAATTTAATTCTCTCATTGGCAGCCAGCTTTAAGCGCTGCCCAACAATATCAGCCTGAATCGGCAACTCCCTGGATTGTAAGTCAACCAGAACAACCAAAGTGACTGAGGCTGGACGCCCATAGTCAAACAGTTCATTTAAAGCAGCTCGCACCGTTCGGCCAGACATCAGTACATCATCCACCAGAATAATGTGTTGGCCTTCAATAGCAAAAGGCAGTGTAGAAGGTTTGACTCGGGGGTGCAGGCCTTTTTGGGAATAATCATCACGATAAAAGCTGATATTTAAATGGCCTAGAGGAGGCTCAATGTTCAAAGCCTGATGCAGGCGTTCAGCAACCCAGACGCCGCCGGTATGAATACCAATCATAGCGGGTTTGTTTAGGTGATGATTAGAAATATAGAAGGCAAGATCATTTTTGATCTTGTGGAGTAAGGCATCAACTGGATTTAAAGTGGTCATAAAGGCCAAAGTATACAGTGGTGATTGGCGCCAGTATAACAAAACAGCTGCGAGAGTAACAGGGTGTGTATTGAGATGTTTCTGCCGGCATTATTTGGCTAATCTTGAAAAAGGTCTTCGCCTAAAGACGCAACCATGGGCTACGCCGTAAGCTATTTCTTCAGTTCCCGGGCCTTGGCAAAGGCGTTAGCAAAAGCCCCGTTAGAAGGCATGTTTTGCTTGTTTTTGTTATCACTACCTTTGTTATGCTTACGGGCAGGTTTGGTTTTTGCCTGCTTCGCTGGTACCGCTTTTGCTTCGCTGACGGCTTCTTCATTCAGGCGCATGGTTAAGGCGATGCGTTTGCGATCCTGATCTACTTCAACCACTTTGACTTTGACGATGTCTCCGGCTTTAACAAGGTCTCGTGGGTCTTTTACGTAGTGGTTGGCAAGGGCTGAGATATGCACCAGGCCATCCTGGTGCACGCCAATATCGACAAAGGCGCCAAAGTTGGTCACATTGGTGATGGTGCCTTCAAGAATCATGCTGGGTTGAAGGTCTGAAATTTTTTCAATGCCATCTTTAAAGCTTGCCGTTTGGAAGCTTGGCCTTGGATCGCGGCCGGGCTTGTCAAGCTCAGCAATAATATCGGTTACAGTAGGCAGGCCAAATAGATCATTGGTATAGTCAGCCGGATTGAGTTGTTTGAGAACGCTGCTGTTGCCGATTAAGGAAAAAATATCTAATGCGTTTTTTTCGGCGATATGGTTGACCACTGAATAGGTTTCGGGATGCACTGCTGACGCATCCAGCGGATTTGAGCCGTTGCGAATACGCAGGAAGCCTGCGGCTTGTTCATAGGTTTTCTCACCCAGGCGAGGTACTTTTTTTAATTCTTCGCGGTTGCCAAAGGCGCCGTTTTGGTTGCGAAACGCTACAATATTTTCCGCAATGTTTTGATTCAGTCCGGCAACTCCGCTGAGCAGTGCGGCAGATGCGGTATTCACTTCAACGCCAACGTTGTTGACGCAATCTTCCATTACTGCATTGAGGTTTTTAGCCAATTGTATTTGGCTGACATCATGCTGATATTGACCAACACCAATGGCCTTGGGGTCGATTTTAACCAGCTCCGCCAGGGGGTCCTGCAGTCGGCGGGCAATAGAGATGGCGCCGCGAATGGTAACGTCCAGTTCGGGAAATTCGCGGGCAGCAGTTTCTGAGGCGGAATAAACCGATGCCCCCGCTTCGCTAACCATGATTTTTTGTAGTTTCAATTCTGGGTGAAGCTTGATTAAGTCACTACAGAGTTTGTCAGTTTCCCGAGAAGCTGTGCCATTGCCGATAGCGAGTAGTTCAATATTGTGTTTGGCGGCAAGCCTGGCCAGCTCTGCAATGGACTGATCCCATTGCTTACGTGGCGCGTGGGGATAAATGGCCGTAGAGTCTACATATTGTCCGGTGCTGTCGATAACAGCAATTTTTACACCGGTACGCAAACCAGGATCAAGACCAATGGTGGCCTTCGGGCCAGCGGGCGCGGCAAGTAGTAAATCTTTCAGGTTTTGGGCGAATACATCAATGGCAGCCTCTTCCGCGCGGCCGCGTAATTCAGACAACAACTCGGTTTCCATCTGGGTTTGCAGTTTAATATTCCAGGTCCAGCGTACAACTTCGGCCAGCCATTTATCTGCAGGGCGGCCTTGGTTTTCTATATTGGCGTGTCGAGCAACTATTTGTTCGCAGGGGTGATTGGTATTTTCGGGGTATTCAACATCGAGCTTAAGTTGCAGGAAGCCTTCTTTACGGCCACGAAACATAGCCAGGGCGCGGTGTGAAGGTACTTTTTTTATGGCTTCTCGCTGCTCAAAGTAATCACGAAATTTAGCACCTTCGGTTTCTTTGCCGGAAACAACATTGGAAACGAGCTGACCTTCGTGATTTAAAAAGTTACGAAGTTCGGCAAGCAGGTCGGCATTTTCAGCAAAACGTTCCATCAGAATGTATTTGGCGCCTTCCAATACGGATTTAGCATCAGCAAAAGTGTGTTTGCTGTCATCAACATCAGTTTTTATATAAGCAATGGCTTCCTGCTCAGGATCAAGGCACGGGTTTTCATAGAGCGCATCGGCCAAGGGTTCAATGCCGGCTTCGATGGCCACCTGGCCTTTGGTGCGGCGCTTGGGCTTGTAGGGCAGGTAAAGGTCTTCGAGCCGGGTTTTGGTGTCGGCTTCGGCAATGGCTTTTTTTAACTCAGGGGTGAGTTTGTCTTGCTCTTCAATGCTTTTCAAGATGGTGGCGCGTCGGTCTTCGAGTTCGCGTAGATAGCCTAAACGCTCTTCTAGCGTGCGCAGTTGTATATCGTCCAGGCCCCCGGTAGCTTCTTTTCGGTAGCGTGAAATAAAGGGTACGGTTGAGCCTTCGTCCAGTAACTTTATTGCAGCTTGTACTTGCGCTTCAGTGGCATTAAGTTCTTCGGCAATACGTTGGGGAATATTAAGCATGTTTTTTGGGCTCAACTCAAAGCATTTAATGAGGGAAAGGGAGCATTATCGGCAATAATGACTCATTCTAACAGACTTGTTTTTAACAAATATTTTTGCAAGGGCCTGGGCCGGAGGTTGCTACTGCTGTGCCAGCCAGGTTTCCAGGATGACGGCGGCGGCTATGCTGTCGAGAGAGTGTTTTTGCCAGCCCTTTGTTTTAGCCGTAATTTTAGCCAGATTTCTGGCTTCAATAGTGGATAATCGTTCATCAATAGTGTGAGTGGGTAGACGGAATTTATCTTGTAGGCGATTGGCATACTTTTTTGCTCGTCGGCTTGATTCGCTGGTTGTGCCATCCATGTTTAAGGGTAGTCCCACAATGAGTGCGGTGGGCTGCCATTGTTCAATAAGGAGTTCGATCTCGTGCCAGTCAGGGATGCCATCTTTGGCAGAAAGTGTTGCTACAGGTGTGGCCGTTGCCGTTAGGCTTTGTCCAACGGCAACCCCGATTTGCTTCATGCCAAAGTCGAATCCCATCACGAGCCTGGATACATCTTTCGGTTTATCAGAGTCAGTCATGGAAAGCTTATGAGTTTATATTGAGGGATGCCCAGTTTAGGCATGCCCAGGCTGGGTGGCAAGCAGGTTAATATCAACGCCTATGGCTTTTGCTGTGGCCTGCCAGCGGCTTTCATACGGCAGGTGAAATAATATATTCTCATCAACGGGGGCCGTAAGCCATGAATTTTGGGCAAGCTCCTCTTCAAGTTGGCCTGCAGCCCAGCCAGCATAGCCCAGCGCAATAATAAATTCATCCGGCCCCTCGTTGTTGGCTATTGCTTCGATCACATCTTTGGACACAGTCAGGTAAATTCCGTTACCCGTTTCAAGACTGGCTTCCCAGTTACCTTTGGGTTTGTGCAGAATAAAGCCCCGGTTGATTTGAACAGGGCCTCCGGCCAGAACAGCTTGCTGTGCAAGCTTCGGGCTGGCATGCGAAATATTCAGCTGGTCAAAAACATCCCCAAGTGTGGCGGTGCTGGCAAGGTTAATGACAATGCCCATGGCTCCATAGCGATTGTGTTCGCAAATATAGGTCACTGAATGGCTAAAATTAGGGTCAGCCAAATGTGGCATCGCTATAAGCAACTGATTTTTAAAATAAATATTTCCTGAAGAGTCCATTTTTATATTATTGGGCGTTTTTAAGGGGTGTGCAAGTACAATTTGATTGATAGCATAAAGAGTTTTGAGGCTTTTAAAAGTATCAAGAGTCGGAAAAATAAGCGCCTTTTTCAAATCTCCAGGTGCGTACTATTTCCAAAATATCGGTATCGCGCTTAATTTCAGGTGGAAAAGGATCAAACGGGGCGGCATTTTTGACACTGCGTAAGGCCGCATCATCAAGAATTTTCTTGCCACTGGATTTGAGTACTTGAATATCGACAAGTTTCCCTTGTTTATCAATGGCTACCATCAGGCGGACTGCCCCATAGATGGCTTGTTGGCGGGCTTCATCAGGGTAATAAAGGTTACCTATACGTTCTATGGTCCTGCGAAACTTTTCTATGTAGGCGACATCCCGGGCTTCTTTGGTTGACTCTGAACTTAAATGCCTTTTGCGCGGACGCTTTGCGTAAATCTGTTTTTGTTGGGCTAATTTGGCTTCCAGGCTGGCAATATCTAGGTTTTGTTTAAGTAAAGAGCGGGTTTCATCGTCTTTGCCTTGAATATCCGTGTCTACCGGCTGCTTGGTAAACAAGCTGGTTTTAAGTGTTGATTCCCCGGAGGTGCTGACAAGCTGGGTATTTTTAATGGGTTTGTCTCGGGCAATGGCTTGCTCAATGGGCTGAACCTCGTTGAGGTCGCTTGCGTTAAAATCGGCTTCTTGTGTGGTGCTTAGCATAGCTTCTTTTTCAAGGCTGCCGCTGCCTTCCTGGTTAGCCTGAGCTAAAAAATCAGCCTCTTTGGGTGCTACGTCGGTTTTGTATTGCGCAAGGGTGATTTCAAGCAGCTGCGGCGCAGGACGCCTTTCTGACAGCGTAAAACTTACGCCTAAAATAATAGCAACATGAAAAACAAGACCAAGAAACAGGGTAAAGCTGAGTCGGTCAGAGGGTGAGACCTCGGACAGCGCAAAGGCTGCGGTGTTTTCCAAAGTGTATGTTGACAATGCAGCGGCCTGCTTAAAATTAATACTTAATAGCCCTGATTAATGATCCAAAGCTGTTTTGATGCCAATATTTAAGTGAGTTGTAATTCAATGCAATCCAGTAAAGCGGCAGAAATATTTAAACCACTGTCTTTGTCTATTTCCCGAATACAGGTCGGACTGGTGACATTAATTTCTGTTAAATAATCTCCAATCACATCAATGCCCACAAATATAAGCCCCTTTGCGACTAAAGAGGGGCCAACTTGTTCACAAATCCAGTAGTCTCTTTCAGTCAAAGGCACTACTTTTCCAGTACCGCCGGCTGCGAGGTTGCCGCGTAGCTCGCCTTTAGCGGGTACGCGGGCAAGACCATGAGGAATGGGTTTGCCATTAATAAGCAGTATGCGTTTATCGCCAGCTGAAACCTGGGGAATAAATTTCTGAGCCATAATAGGTGTTTGCCCAAAACGGGTCAGAGTTTCAAGAATGACATTAGTATTGGCATCGTCTTTTTTAATCCTGAAAATGGATTGCCCGCCCATGCCATCCAAAGGCTTAACAACTATGTCAAGGTGTTGATCAATAAAATCCTTAAGGCGGCCATGGTTCTGGTCAACTAAAAGAGGGGGGCAGCATTGTGGAAATTCGGTAGCAAAAAATTTCTCATTGCAGTCTCTTAAGCTTTGTGGTCGGTTGACAACCAGGCAACCATTTCGTTCGACTTCATCAAGAAGGTAAGTGGTGTAGATAAAATTCATATCGAAAGGCGGGTCTTTGCGCATCAAAATTACATCGAGTTGATCGAGGGCAAAAACTTCTGTGCCGCCCAGCTCAAACCATTTGCCTGGGTTGTCAAAAACCCTTAATGGGCGAAGACTGGCCAGTGTTTTTCCCTGTTGCGAAAATAAATCTTTCTGTTCCATGTAATAAATTTGATACTGCCTCTTTTGTGCTTCAGCTAACATGGCAAGCGTGCTGTCTTTCACAAATTTTATAGCATGGATAGGATCCATGATTACGCCTAGTTTTATGGTCATAAAAACAATCTATTCGAAGCTGTGATTAATCTTAAATGAAAGCTAAGCTTAACCTAGGAAGTTCAGTATATCCACGAGCAGTGGATAAATGTGAGCGTAATCTCTATCTGGTCAATACCTTATAGAACGATAACCCATTGTATGTTACAAACAATGCATGCGGTGAAATAAAATAAGATCTGCTGCTAAGTAGGCTAAAATATTCTTATAAGTTTTATATAAAGTAGGCCGTCATACATCTTTTCTTATCTAATTATTTAAGTGACTTGGTTGAATCCAATGGAAGACAATTTTGAAAGTTTAAAAGTCCTGGTTATTGATGACAGTAAAACAATACGCCGAACGGCTGAAACCTTGTTAAAAAAAGCGGGGTGCACAGTAATTACCGCTGAGGATGGTTTCGACGCCTTGGCCAAAATAGCAGATAACAATCCAGATATAATATTTGTCGATATTATGATGCCAAGACTGGATGGCTATCAAGCCTGTGCATTGATTAAAAATAATTCGGCTTTTAAAAATACGCCGGTAATTATGCTATCAAGTAAAGATGGCCTGTTTGATAAGGCAAAAGGGCGAATAGTAGGGTCAGATCAGTATTTGACCAAACCGTTCAGCAAGGATGAGTTGCTGGGTGCGATCAGAGAGCACGTAAAGAAAAAAATTGCTTAATCCCAAAGGGGTAGGCAGGAGAAAAAAGGAATGACAAGGGTTTTGATAGTAGATGACTCGCCGACAGAATCACTTCAATTAAGAGCCATGCTGGAAAAGCATGGTTTTGAGGTATTGGCAGTTGAAAATGGTGCTGATGGCGTGGCGGTGGCAAAAAAAGAATTGCCGGATATAGTCTTAATGGACATTGTCATGCCAGGTTTAAATGGCTTTCAGGCAACACGACAAATCACCCATGCCGATGACACGGCACATATTCCGGTTATTATTGTGACCAGTAAGGATCAGGAGACTGATCGCATATGGGGCAAAAAGCAAGGTGCAAAAGCATACCTGACCAAGCCGGTTAAGGAATCAAAATTAATGGGCACAATAAAGGCGGCGCTTTCTGCATAAGCAATGAAATATAGAAATTCCAAATATACTAACAATCAATATAGCTGCAACAAAAACCAGTGAAAATTAATAGTAAAAAATAAAATCGATTATGGAAAATATACCTGAAGCCTATATAAAACTAGTTGAGTATGAGCGTCTGAGCATTGCAAATGCATCCGGCCTTCCTGCTGAGGGAGAAAATAGAGAATATTGGACTGGAGTAGGTTTTGAAATTAATGGCCATCGTTATGTGGCGCCCCTCAGTGAGGTGGCAGAAATTCTGACAGTGCCAAAGTTTACAAAAGCGCCCGGTGTAAAATCATGGGTGTGCGGTATCGCCAATGTTAGAGGCAGGTTAATGCCGGTAATGGATTTGATGAAGTTTCTTGGTCGACAAGCAAAAACTTCACCATTTGAACATCGGATTCTGGTTATTGAAAAAGGTGAGCTATACAGTGCGCTAGTTGTTGAAAAAGTAATGGGGATGCAGCATTTTTACACGGATGAATTTGTAAAAAATGTTATTGAAGAACACGAAGCAACACGAAAGTATATAAAGGGCGCCTTTAGCCACGATGCTGAAAACTGGAAGATTTTCAGCCTGTTTGGTTTGGCTGACGATCCTGATTTTTTAAAGGCAGCATCCTAGGCTCCTTGATCATTCATAGAATTATTAAAACCCCTATACGGTTAAACTATATTAAAGATAAAAGCAAGCTGGAGCAAAATTATGAAGGTGAAAGAAAGGTTTTTGGGTAATAAGGAAGACAGTGGCGGTACTACAATATGGGTAGTAGCCATGTTCGTATTTTTTGGCCTCATGTTTATAAACTTTTATATGGTTGCCAAGCGCAGTGAAGAGTCTCGAATATACAGTGAGTACGCCAGTGAGTTAAGGGTACTTTCACAGCGAATTGCAAAAAATGCCACCGAGGCTGCATCGGGTAACCAGGATGCATTTGGTTTGCTGCAAAAATCGAGAAGCGAATTTGCCCAAAACTGGACACTGATTAAAGATGGTGATCCTGCTAACGGTCTGCAAGGAAGCCCAAAAATTGCTGCTGAAGAAATAAGTCGTGTGGGAAAAATGTGGGATATTGTAAGCGCTAACGCAAAAAATATTATAGAAGGTGAAGGTGCTGTACTGGATCTGCATGAGGTAGCAAGAAAGTTGAATGAAACCATTCCGCAGTTGCAGCTGGAATACAATGATGTGGTGGAAATTCTAATCCAAAGTAAGGCACCACCCACGCAGATTGCGAAAGCCCAAGAGCAGGTTTGGATAGCAGAACGTATAGCCAGAAGTGTTAATAACGTCCTGGCCGGGGGTCAAGGGGCGGTTATGGCCGCGGATAACTTTGGTCGTGATGCGGAAAGATTCGGTAAGGTCTTGAATGGGATGATTAAGGGGGATCGCAGCCTGGGTATAAGCCCGGTAGAAAACCGTGAAGCCTTAAGTTACCTGAAGGAGACTAATAAATTATTCCAGATTGTTAACCTGAATGCTGATCAGATTCTTAAAACCTCTCCAGAGCTTTTCCAAGTAAAGAATGCCGCTTACAGCATCTTTTTAGATTCAAACCAGCTTTTAGATGATTCAACAGCGTTGGCAGAAAGGTTTGGTGATATTGCAAATGAAGGCTATTTCTCCAACTTTATGGGTATCGTTTGTGCGATTCTTGCATTGCTGGTGGCAGGGCGAGTTGGTATGAAATTAATTAAAGATGCGAGTCGCCGTCACGCAGAAGCCGAAGAAGAAAATGGAAAAAACCAAAAAGCAATTTTGCGACTGCTTGATGAAATAGCCAGCCTTGCGGACGGAGATTTGACCATTCAGGCGACGGTAACAGAAGATTTTACCGGCGCTATTGCTGACTCCATAAATTTCGCGATTGACCAGATGCGCGGCCTGGTATTCTCCATTAATGAAACTGCGGTACAAGTATCCTCAGCTGCTCAGGAAACTCAAGCAACTGCGATGCATCTTGCAGAGGCTTCGGAGCATCAAGCGCAGGAAATAGCGGGAGCATCTGCAGCGGTTAACGAAATGGCGGTGTCCATTGACCAGGTGTCTGCAAACGCAGCTGAGTCTTCCTCGGTGGCGAAGCGGTCGGTGGCAATCGCAAACAAAGGTGCCGAGGTTGTACAAAATACCATTCATGGCATGGATACAATTAGAGAGCAGATTCAGGAAACATCTAAACGAATCAAACGCCTCGGGGAAAGCTCGCAAGAAATTGGTGATATTGTATCGTTGATTAATGACATTGCTGACCAGACCAACATTCTGGCATTGAATGCAGCCATTCAGGCGTCTATGGCCGGTGATGCCGGACGAGGTTTCGCGGTGGTTGCGGATGAGGTGCAACGTTTGGCGGAGCGCTCTGCGGCGGCGACCAAGCAGATCGAAGCCTTGGTGAAAACCATTCAAACAGATACCAACGAAGCCGTTATATCGATGGAAAATACCACCTCAGAGGTGGTTAAGGGTGCCGGACTGGCCCAGGATGCAGGTGTTGCACTTGAAGAAATTGAATCAGTGTCAACAAACCTTGCAGAATTGATTCAAAACATTTCCAATGCTGCGCGGCAACAGGCTGCGTCTGCAGGGCATATTTCAAATACAATGAATGTGATTCAGGAAATTACCGCTCAAACCTCGGCAGGTACAACCGCAACAGCAAGCTCCATTGGCCATTTGGCCGAACAGGCAAGCGAAATGAGAAGTTCAGTAGCCGGCTTCAAGCTGCCTGAGTCTGCATGATACAGGTAAGCACTGTATAGAGCTCCGATGCGTTGGGAGTAAAGAATGGCCAGTGAAGAAAAGAACAGCTCAACAGTCAATAATAAAGGTGTTCGCTCTGACGCACCTGAAATGAACGAGGAGCAGTTACGGCTTTGGTCTGCATTGTTGCAGCAACGAACAGGTATACGTTTAGGCTCAGAGCAAAGAAAAGTACACCTAGAAACCAGTATTTTTGCCCGAATGCGTAAAATTGGCATTCAGTCCTACGATGAATATTTTGTATTTCTAAGGGATGGAGCAAAAGGCGAAGTGGAATGGTCTCTACTGGTAGACAGATTAACCGTTCAGGAAACACATTTTTTTCGCCATAAAGGTTCATTCGATCTGGTCAGGGAAATGATTACAGAAATGCTGGTTGCAAAGTCAGAAGAAAATCCCCTTGATATCTGGAGCTTAGGTTGTTCAACAGGTGAAGAGCCGTATTCATTGGCTATTCTTTGTGATGAACAAACTTCATTGATTGGCAGTGACGTTTTATATAGCGTAACAGCTACAGATATAAGTTTACCCGCTTTGGATAAAGCAAGGAAAGGGGTTTACTCCGGCAGCAGGTTATTTGGCTTAGAATCGAGAAGAAAACAGAAATATTTTACTGAAATTGAAAAAAATAAATTTCAGGTAATTAAAAAAATAAGAGATAGAGTTGGCTTTGGAAAAGTAAATGTTATGGAACTACGTAAAAGCCCAATGGAAAATCTTGATCTTATTTATTGCCAAAATTTATTAATTTATTTTAGCCGGTGGCGGAAGCGAGACATACTTAACTGCCTTGCTGAGCGCTTAATTCCTGGAGGTATATTGGTGCTCGGTTTAGGAGAGGCGGGCGGATGGAGTCACCCGAAATTATCACGCATACCTTATGAAAATAGTTTAGCATTTGCTCGGAAAATTTGAATAAAAAGCTAAATTAAAGAGTGAATTAATGTCAGATAATCATGAATTTTTAGCTTTAGACTGGGTGAAGTCGGAGATAGAAGAGAGTCTTGGTCAAGCCCGGAGCTGCCTTGAAGAGTACATTAAAAATACTAATGATTCTTCAAAGATACGTTTTTGCCTGACGCATTTGCATCAGGTTTTTGGCTCCTTGCAGATGATTGAATTTCATGGGGCGGCTTTATTGGCCGAAGAGCTGGAAAACCTTTGCCAGGGCTTGCTTAATGGCTCGGTGCCCAAAAGCAACGACACAGTAGAAATCTTAATGCAGGGAATTTTGCAACTTCCTGGCTATTTGGAGAAAATTCAAGAAACCCGTCAAGACATCCCCTCATTAATTTTACCCTTGCTTAATGATTTACGAGCTACTCGTGGTGAAAGCTTGTTATCAGGCACTGCTTTATTCAATCCAAATCTACAAGCAGGTAGCGAAGTTGCAAAAGTTGACCAAAAAAGCGCTGACCCTACCGAAGATGTAACAAATATATTACGAAAAATTCGTTTAACTTACCAAAAATCATTGGTCGGTATTATTCGCAATCAGGATTTGGCAAATAATCTTGGCACTATAGCAAAGGTTTTTACAAAACTAGAAAATCTTTCCAGGGAAAAAACGGCATCGCAACTGTGGTGGGTGGCTGGAGCGCTGGTAGAAGGTTTGGCGAATGGAGGCATTAAACTAGGCGTGTCGACGCAATTATTGTTAGGTGTGTTAGATCGACATATTAAAAATATTGTGGAAGCAGGGAAAGGGGGGCTAAGCGAAGCAGCACCCGTAGAGCTGTTAAAAAACTTACTCTTCTATGTCGGTAGAATAGAAAATGATTCGCCGCGGATAAAAGCAGTAAAACAAGCTTATCAATTAGATATGGCTTTTGACCAGGCAAGTGGAGCTGTAGTTTCAGATCGTGAAGCCCTAGGCTTTGCTTCAGAGGCTATAGCTGAAGATTTGTCTGGCATAAAAGAAAAATTAGATATTTACATGAATAACAAAAACAGGGACGTTCTTGAGTTAAAAAAAGTTATCCCTGGGCTCAAAAAATTGTCAGACACATTAGCCGTATTAGGCATGGGCAGTCAAAGAAAGCTTATGCAGGAGCAAGTTGAGACTCTCGACTGGTGTGTTGAAAACCCAAGCGATGATAGTTTAAATACTAAATTGCTGGATGTGGCTGGCTCGATATTGTATTTGGAAGCATCGCTGACAGCGTTTCGCAATGCTGATGAAGAAGGCTTTAAAGCCTTAGCTGATAAAGGCATGGTTGTTTCTCCTGAGCAACTGAACGAAGCACAAAATGCAGTTATAAGAGAATCTCGAGAAGGTCTTGAAGAGATCAAAGATGCAATTGTAAATTTTATGGTGTCTCAATGGGATAAGCAATGCCTGGTAAATATCCCAAAAACATTATCTGCAGTACGCGGCGGTTTGATGATGGTGCCATTGGCGAGGCCCTCTTCAATACTGGAGCAATGCACAAGCTATATTAAAGAAAAATTAATCGATACCGACGAAAAACCCGCCTGGGATGATATGGACACATTGGCTGATGCGATCAGCGGTGTTGAGTACTTTCTAGAATGCTTATCAGAGGATAGCCATGCGGATGAATCTGTTTTAGACATTGCAGCTGAAAGCATTTCAAAACTGGGTTATGCAGTTGCACCAGTAGCTACAGAAAATTCAGTTGTTGTAGAGCCGCTAGATGATGACATTGATGATAATTCAGGCTTTGGCGAACTGAGTATTGACCTGGATGCTGATGCGGATGATCTGGAGCAAGTTCAACTGGAGCCAGCTAATGATATTAATTCCGAAGTATTTGAAATAGAAGCTGATCTTAGTCTTGATAATACCCTGGTTGATTTGCCTGAACCAAATATAGAAGAGGGTGGCGAAAACCGTATACCAGATTTAAGTGAAGAACCAAAGACAAAAACAGAGCCAGTATTAAAAATAGAGGAAGAAAAAACAGAAACTCAAGACAACAAAGATGAAGACGATTTTATTGACGATGAAATAATAGAGATTTTTATTGAAGAAGCGGGAGAAGTTCTTGCAACAATTGACCAAACCCTCCCTAAATGGGAAGAAAACTGGCAAGACGAAAACTCAAGAAGTGAAACCAGGCGTGCCTTTCATACATTAAAAGGCAGTGGTCGAATGGTGGGCGCTAACGAAGCAGGTGAGTTAGCATGGGCTGTTGAAAATATGATGAACAGGGTGATCGACAAAACCATTGAACCCAGTGAAGAAATGTTCGTATTAATTCATCAAGTCGTTGAACATATCCCGGAATTAGTGAAAGCATTTGAAGAAAGAAGAAAGCCAAGACTGGATTTAAAGCCCTTTATGGATGCTGCTGATATTTTTGCAGAAGGTAAAATCCCGGAGCCTCTTACCATAGTTGAATCTGAAGCAGCAGCAATACAAAGTAATGACATAGCTCCGCCAATTTTGCAGACAGAAAATTCTGAAACTATTGAGCATATAGAAACTATTTCAGATGCAGAACTTGAGAACTACAGTAAACAATTGGATGTCACTGAGCTGTTCAATAAAATAGATGATTCAATTGACGAAATTTTTGCTCATGCTATTGAGGATGGCGTTGAAGACAAAGATTTCTATGAGCCTGATGATGAATTAGTAAAAACTTCAAATGAAGAATTTTATGCTGCTGCTGTTGAAGAAAAGCAAATTATAGAAATAGACGCCGATTTGCTCGAAATATTCACCTCAGAAGTTTCATCACACTTAGCAATAATTCGTGAATTTATAAATCATTCAATTGAAGCAACTGAAAAAATTTATTTAACAGACTCTGTGTTAAGAGCATTGCATACCTTAAAAGGTAGCGCACGCATGGCGGGTATAGACCCTATTGCAGATGTTGCATCCCCTGCCGAAAAAATCAGTAAAGAAATTGCAGCCTTAAATTTACCGATAAAAAGCAATTTTATTCAGTTGTTGCAAGCTTGTGTAAAACATATTGATAATAATATTAATAGCTTGTTAGAAAATGACAATGTTTTACAGCCTATTACGAATGACATTACTAATCAATTGGATGAAATTAGACATGTTTACTTGAGCGATGATGTTTTACAGGAAAATGACCTGGAATCAACTGATCAGGTTTTGTCAACCATCATAACTGAAAATATTAATGAAATTTTTAATGCCGGTCATCAATTAAGCGAGTGGAAAAAAAATCAAATAAATACCACTGTAATTGAAACATTTGTAAAGGAAATGAATGTTCTGGGCAAAAGCGCAGCTAAAGCCGGTTTAAATTATATGGAAGAGCTGTGTACACGGCTGAGCGATACCTACAATGTTTTAATTTCAAGACACCTTCAGCCTGATAATGAATTATTCGATTTGCTTGCTGCAAGCCATGAGCATTTGATTGACATGGTGGATAGTTTGGCTGCTGGCCAGTCAGTTAGGCCTGCTGACAAAGAGTTAGGCGCTCTTAATGAATGGATAAGTACGGTTTCTGTTGCGAATGAGTTTGAGGTTATTGAGCTTGATGATGACATTGCAATAGAAAAAAATGTTATTGATCAAGATTTTATTGATTCCTTGCCCGATGACTCTGCTATCGTTGAGTCCTTGGAAATTATTGATGAAGGCAGTGAAAAGACTCCAAAAGCAGCTCCTGAAAGAGACCCTGAGATTGTTGAAATATTTCTCGAAGAAGCTACAGAAATACTGGATGAAAGCAGTGTTGTTTTGGAGAAATGGATTGCTGAACCAGACAATTTAAGCGATTTGGCTTTGTTGCAACGACATTTGCACACCTTAAAAGGTGGGGCAAGAATGGCTGAAGTACAAGAAATTGGTGATTTGGCTCATTATCTTGAAAGCCTTTATGAAAGTTTCGCTGAAGACAAATTACATGCCTCAGATATTTTGTTTGATATGTTGCATCGCTGCCATGATGGCCTTGCTGAAAGAGTAGAAAGCATTCGCAGTACAGGGGTTTGTGAGAACTCAGATGTGCTGATTGCCGAAATCAAGCAGTATGTGGGGCAGTCAGAGAATATTATTCTAGCGACTAATAATGCCGTAGAAAAAATCGAGACAAATAAACCTGTATTTGATAAAGAGGCTCAAGAAAGAGAGCTTCGAGAAAGCACTGCCGATCAAGAAATTGTAAATTTATTCCTTGAAGAAGCCGAAGAGCTGTTGCAAAACATCGAGAACTCAATTCAGGCATGGGTTTCAGAGCCTAAAAACCCTGAGTTTCAAGATCAAATACAAAGATATTTGCACACCATTAAAGGTGGGGCACGGTTGTCTGAACTTAAAATGCTGGGTAATGCGGTCCATGAGTTTGAAAGCTATTTGATAGAGTCAGAACGGAATAATATTTCAGTCGATAGCCATTTTTTTGATACAGTAAATGGATACTACGATTTAATTTCTCAAATGTTTGAATTTATTTCAAGTGGCGTTAAGACTGGGATGCTGCCAGGTGAAGATAAGAATGAGATTGATGAACAAAACCTTCAGCAAGAAAATAATATAGAGGAAGTAATAGAGTTAGCAGAAAGTTCAGAGCAGAAAACAGCAAAAAGCAGTGAGCAGGTGCGGGAATCTGATGCAATTATTCTTGCTAATAAAGAATTCAAAAAAATGCAGAAGGCTCAATCCGAATCCCAGGAAGCTGCGGCACAAAAATCGGGCCCGCAAGAAATGGTGCGGGTTTCTGCTGACTTACTTGAAAGCATGATTAACCTTGCTGGTGAAACAAGTATCAGTAGAGCCAGGGTGGAAAAAGAAGTATCTGATTTTTCTTTTATTCTTGAAGAAATGGGCATGACAATTGAAAAAGTTCAAGAGCTTTTGCGACGTCTGAATCAAGAAACAGAAGAGCAGATTTTGTCTGGCCACGAGGTTGCTGGTGGAGATGCATATGTGGATTTTGATCCTCTAGAAATGGATCGTTATTCGCAACTGCACCAACTATCGAGATCAATGTCTGAGAGCAGTGTGGATTTGCTGGAATTGCGGGATGCAATGATTAATAAAATCCGTGATACTGAAACAATACTTTTGCAGCAATCACGTATTAATACCGAGCTTCAGGAAGGTTTGATGAGCAGTCGCCTGGTGCCATTGTCACGATTGGTGCCAAGGCTCCGCCGATTAGTAAGACAAATCGGCAGCGAACTTAAAAAGCCATCAGAATTGGAAATTTTGAATGCCGAAGGGGAATTGGATCGGGTGGTGCTTGAGCGTATGGTATCACCATTGGAGCACATGGTAAGGAATGCTGTCGGACACGGTATAGAAGACGCTGAAACACGAAGAAAAACTGGTAAACCGAAAGTTGGCAAGGTTGTTTTAAACTTAACACGAGAGGGCGCTGACGTAGTGCTCAAGCTTTCTGATGATGGTGGTGGAATAGATGTCAAGAAAATAAAAGCCAAGGCTATTGAGCGTGGCTTAATGCAGGAAAAATCCGAACTGAGCGATTCAGAAATACTGCAGTTTATTTTCGCCGCCGGTTTTAGTACCGCTACTGAAGTGACGCAAATTTCTGGTCGCGGGGTTGGCATGGACGTTGTATACAGCGAGATTAAACAGTTGGGAGGCACGGTAAGTATTAATTCTGAGCTTGGCAAGGGCACAACGTTTATTATTCGTTTACCCTTTACGGTATCGATCAATAGAGCTTTGATGGTCCAAGTTGGTGAGGATACATATGCCATACCTCTGTCCCACATAGAGGGCATTGTTCGGATTAACCCTTATGAACTTGAATCTCATTACAAGGACGCAAAGAAAAAGTCATTTAATTATGCCGGACAAGCCTATACCTTGAAGTACCTGGGTACTCATATAAATGGGGTGCTAAGCCCCCATTTCCATGAAAATGAGAAACCTCTACCGGTTTTGTTGATTCGTGGTACTGAGCATAGCATGGCGCTGCAAGTAGATAGCGTGCTTGGTAGCCGTGAAGTTGTGGTTAAATCTGTTGGTATGCAATTAAGTACAGTCAGTGGTATATCGGGTGCAACAATTCTTGGTGATGGAAGTGTTGTTATTATTCTTGATGTGGTGGCAATGATTCGCTCCGAATTAGCTGAAAGCCATGTGGAACCATTGCGCGCAGTCGAGAACATTGCTGAGACGAATAAGAGACCGATTGTTATGGTAGTTGATGATTCGGTGACTGTTCGAAAAGTAACATCCAGAGTGTTGGAAAGAAATGGGTTTGAAGTTCTGCTGGCAAAAGATGGCGTCGATGCGATTACGCAACTGCAAGAACATACGCCCGATTTAATGTTGCTGGATATTGAAATGCCAAGAATGGATGGCTTCGAAGTGGCAACACAGGTGCGTCATGATAGGCGTCTAAAAGATTTGCCAATTATTATGATTACATCAAGAACCGGACAAAAACACCGCGACCGAGCGATGTCCATCGGTGTTAATGAATACTTGGGAAAACCATTCCAGGAAGCGGGCTTGTTAGAAGCTATTGAACAGTTTATAAGCCGGTCTGGTTAGAGTGGATACCGTGAAGACTGACAAAAAAGGTAAAGAAATAGGAATTCTTTCAGATACAACCTTACACAGACATTTGCTGCAATCAGCTGTTATTTCTGCCAACTATAAAGTTGGCTATATACCTGATCTCGGGAAAAAAGACCTCAAAGATATACCCTTTGAGGCAATCGGTGTCTGGTTAGTTGATTTGTCCGATGAGGATAAATGGACTGATCTCATTGCTGAAATAATAGAGTACTCAGAAGCCCCGATTTTGTTTGGTGACATTGAGGTGCCACAACATGGGACTCCGGCGTACAATCGTTGGAAAAAAAGGCTGCTCGGAAAAATCAGCGACCATATAGGTGATCCGGTAACATTCAGCCAGCCTGTGTTTAGAGCTCATGAAGGTAATGCTGATGAAATCAATGAATCGGCAGTTTTGCCGGCAAAAAAGCCAATAAAAGCGCCTTTGCCCAGAGAGTTTGAAAATGCAAGCAACGGGGAAGAATCGGAAGACAGGGTCTGGGTACTGGCGGCTTCATTAGGAGGCCCCGCGGCAGTAAAGGAATTTTTAGATTACTTACCGGATGGATTACCCGTAGCCTTTATTTTAGCGCAGCATATTGATCGTAATTTTCAAAATGTTTTATCACAGGTTCTAGCGCGTAATACGCAATATAATCTTATCAACGAATGCGATAATAAAAAAGTTATACACGGCAATATTTATGTTTTATCAGTGGAGCATGCCGTTTCGTTTAGTAAAAATGGAACGATTATTCCCAGTGATGAACCCTGGGATGGGCCTTATTCCCCGTCTATTGATCAGGTTATTGGCGCAGTTGCAGAACGCTGGAAAGATAAAAGTGGTGCAATCATATTCAGTGGTATGGGCGAAGACGGTACTAAAACCGTACTGGATATGCATGAACAAGGGGGTATTATTCTGGCGCAGGATCAAAAGTCCTGCGTCAATAGTTGTATGCCTGATGCAATCAGAAGAACAGGTTGTGTTACCTATAATGGTAGCCCACAACAATTAGCCTACCAGTTTGTTGATTTAATTCGTAAACAAATGCCGGTGGCCAGTTAATGCAGTTTGAGAGGCCGGCTGTTTTGGCCTCTTAATATTGCTTAAAAGGTGTATGGAAAATTATTATGCCAACAGCAACACAGAAGAAGCAAAATTTACCAGAACAGGTAGCAGGTTTATTACTTCAAATGAATGAAGTGGTGTTATTACTGCCAAACGTAGCTATTGCGGAAATAGTCGGTGTTAGCAGTATTGAGAAAATTCCTGAAAAACCTGAATGGTATTTAGGTGATATAAAATGGAGAGAGTTAAACATTCCTTTGGTTTCCTATGAGGGGATTAATGAGCGAGGCATTGCCGATATCAATAATACCTCAAGAATAGTTATAATGAATGGTATTCAAGGCCATAGTGAACTATCTTTTTATGGGCTTGTATGCCAAGGTATTCCAAGATTGACGCGGGTTTTCCCAAGAGAAATATCACAGGAAGAAAGAAGCGGACACTTTGCGGATCATATCAATCTAAGCGTAAACGGTGAGGCAGTTATTATACCTGCGCTGGAAAGAATCGAGCAAGTCATCATCAGCGCACTTTAAAAATTTATAACAAGGTATACCGCATAGTGATCTGCGGATAAATTTTTTACGGCCAGGCTTTATTCAGAAATTCCCCAGGTCACCCCAAAGGTATTGAAAAATACTAAGAGCAGCTATTGGGGCAGTTTCAGTTCTGAGAACTCTAGGCCCAAGGGTGGTTTTAGTAAATGCATTTTTTTCGGCAGCAAGGACTTCTATTTCAGAAAAGCCTCCTTCTGGACCAATAGCTAACGCAATGGTTTTAGGCCTAGTCAAAGAAGCTATTGGGTTTTCTTCGCTTGGATCAAATATTAATTTCAAATCTGCATGTGTATTCGTTACCCAGGTCTTTAAATCAACGGGCTGGTAAATAGTTGGAATAACATTTCTTTGACATTGTTCGCAAGCACTGATAGCGACCTGTTGCCAATGTTTGAGTTTTTTTTCTAAGCGCTCTTCAGATAATTTAAAGCCACAGAAATCAGTTTTTAGCGGAGTTATTTCAGTAACGCCTAGCTCAACTGACTTTTGGATAGCAAGATCCATGCGGTCGCCATTCGAAATTGCTTGACCAAGGTGAATGTTTAAACTGGACTCCAGCTGAGGAGAAAAGGCAGCAATAACCTTAATAATAGTTTGCTTTTTATTGCAGGAAGCAATGATGCAATTGTATTCTTGGCCCGAGCCATCAAATAAAATTAAACTATCGCCAGGCTTTGAGCGCAAGACATTAACAATATGATTATGGGCGCGACTATCAAGTTGAGTACTTTGGCCTACGTTGATCGTTGCATTTTGATAAATTCGGGTTAAGCGCATTAAACAAATCCCCTGCTTAATCCCTAAAAGCAATATCTATGCCCCTGCCTGCAATAGCAAACAAAGCGTCAATTTGTTCTTCGGTGATAACATAAGGTGGCATAAAGTAGACGACGTTACCGAGTGGACGCAGCAGGGCGCCTTGGCTTAGCGCATATTCATAAACCCGCAAGCCGCGACGTTCTTGCCAGGGAAATTCTTCGCGAGTAGTTTTATTTTTAATCATTTCAATGGCAAGGACCATGCCGCATTGCCTAACTTCAGCAACGTTTGGATGGTCATTTAAGTGTGCTGCAGCTTGTCCCATATGCTTAGCAAGCACCTTGTTTTTTTCAATAATGTTGTCAGTTTTAAATATATCCAGGGTGGCCAGCGCAGCGGCACAGCCTAAAGGATTCCCGGTAAAGCTGTGTGAATGCAAAAAAGTTTTCCGGTTGTTGTAATCATCGTAAAAAGCCTGATAAATATGCTCGTTGGTTAATACTGCAGACAAAGGTAAATAGCCGCCGGTTAAACCTTTCGATAAACACATAAAATCAGGCGTGATGTTTGCCTGTTCACAGGCAAACATGGTGCCGGTTCTACCAAAGCCTGTGGCAATTTCATCGGCAATTAAATGCACATTGTAGCGATCACAGGCTTGCCTGAGTTTTTGTAAATAAATCGGGTGATACATGCGCATGTTGCCTGCGCATTGTATTAGCGGCTCAACAATGACCGCGCAGACTTCATGATGATGCTTTTTAAGCAGCTTTTCCATGGCTTCAAACTGTCTTAAAGAATAGGCTTCCCAGCTTTCACCGGCCTCCCGGTAATAACAATCGGGGCTGGGGGCGGTAAATACATCCATTAACAGGGGCTGATAAATTTCCTTGTACAGAGCAACGTCTCCAACCGACAATGCCGCGAGGGTTTCACCATGGTAGCTGTTAGCAAGATTGACAAATTTTGTTTTTTTGGCTTCCCCTATATTTTGCCAATAGTGAAAGCTCATTTTTAGGGATATTTCAACAGCCGAGGAACCGTTATCGGCATAAAAACAACGAGTAAGGCCTTCGGGCGTGATGCTCACCAGTTGTTCAGAAAGCTCAATAACCGGTTGATGGGAAAAACCAGCCAGAATAACGTGTTCTAAATTATCAAGTTGCTGTTTTATGGATTTGTTAATCCGTGGATTAGCATGACCAAAAATATTTACCCACCATGAACTGATTGCATCAATATAACGATTGCCGTCAAAATCTTCTAGCCAGACTCCCTCGCCTCGCTTAATAGGAATAAGCGGGAGCCGCTCATGGTCTTTCATCTGGGTGCAGGGGTGCCAAAGCGTGTTCAGGTCTCTGTGGTTTAAATCAGCGTTGGTGGTCATAGTCCTCTCCGCTTTTTGATTTGGTAATAAAATAGTACGCTTGGCTATACGTTTAAATTGTATCTTGGGATTGTACGGTAAGGGCAGACATATAGGAATTGTTAGGCAGTTAGGCAGTTAGGCGCGTGGTGCCGAGGTTCTGCAGTGGCGCTGGCCGTGTAAAATAAAGTGGTACTGCGAATGTAAAGTTAAACTGTTAGTCTAAGCCAAGGTTTTCCCATAGGGCCAGAGTAGGCTCGGCCTGGTTCATGGTATAAAAATGCAAGCCTGGTGCGCCACCGGCCAATAATGTTTCACACATTCCGGTGACAAGTTCAGTGCCGAAAGCACTGATACTGTCCATGTCGTCTTTATAGGTTTCAAGCTTTTTGCGAATCCAGCGCGGGATTTCTGCTCCGCACGCATCTGAAAATCGAGCGAGGTTAACGTAGTTGGTGATGGGCATAATGCCTGGGTAGATGGGCACATTTATACCATGGTCGCGGGCGCTGTCGAGATAATAGAAGTAGGCATCTGGATTATAAAAATACTGTGTGATGGCGCTATTGGCCCCGGCATTGATTTTCTGCTTAAAGAAATGCAAATCAGAAGCGTAGCTCTTAGACTGCGGGTGGATTTCTGGATAGGCCGCCACTTCAAGATGAAAATGTTCTCCGGTGTGCTCTCTGATAAACTCCACCAATTGATTAGCATGGATCAGCCGTGTGCTGCCAGTGCCGGAAGGAATGTCGCCTCTTAAGGCAACGATGCGATCGATGCCAATGGATTTATAATAAGCAATAAGCTCGAGCAGCGCTTCTGTGTCATCACCACCATAAGAAAGGTGCGGTGCGACCGAAAGCCCAGCCTGCTTAATTTCTGTAACAGTGTTTTTTGTTCCATCGCGGGTTGAGCCGCCAGCACCATAGGTGACAGAGAAAAAAGCAGGATTTTTTTCGGCAAGTTTTATTCTTACATCTCTAAGTTTTTCAACACCTGTTGCAGTTTTGGGTGGGAAAAATTCAAAACTGAAGCGTTTGTCTTTTTTTGCTGTGTTCATTAAGAGTTACTGCTTAAGTATGCAAGAAAGAGTAAGTTTAATACTTGTAATCATTTTTTTTGAAAGGGCCATTAATTGAAACATTAATATATTTCGCCTGCTCTGCGGTTAAGCGAGTAATTACCCCGCCAAAACCTTCCACCATGTATTGTGCAACTTCTTCATCCAGGTGTTTAGGTAATACTTGAATGCTGATTTCGTCCTGTTTATAGTTTTTAGACAAGTTGGCGAATTTCTTTTCATATAAATAAATTTGTGCCAGCACCTGATTTGCAAATGAGCCGTCCATTACGCGAGAAGGGTGGCCTGTAGCATTGCCCAGGTTAACCAGTCGGCCTTCTGATAATAAAATTAAATGGTCACCGGGTTTTTCTGAGCGATAAATTTTATGTACTTGTGGTTTTACTTCTTCCCATTTCCAGGTATCACGCATGAATTGAGTATCGATTTCATTGTCAAAGTGACCAATGTTACAAACCACAGCGCCGGATTTTAGTGCTTGCAAAACATTTTTATCGCAAACATTGATGTTACCCGTGGTAGTAACCACCAAATCAGTGTTTGCCAATAAAGTATTATTGATATCTTCCAGCTTGCCGGTATTGATGCCGGCGTTATAGGGTGAAACCACTTCAAAACCATCCATACAGGCCTGCATGGCACAGATAGGGTCGATTTCAGCGACGCGAACTATCATGCCTTCCTGGTTCAGGCTCATAACTGAGCCTTTGCCTACGTCGCCATAGCCAAATACCAGGGCTTTTTTGCCCGCCAGCAACATGTCGGTGCCACGTTTTATGCCATCGTTCAGGCTGTGGCGACAACCATAACGATTGTCATTTTTTGATTTGGTTATAGAGTCATTCACATTAATGGCTGGTACATTCAAGCTTCCTTTAGCCAGCATTTCTTCCAGACGAAGTACGCCAGTGGTTGTTTCTTCGGTAATGCCATGTACATGATCAAGAATCTGGGGGTACTTATTATGTGCCATGGCAGTTAGATCGCCGCCATCGTCAAGAATCATGTTGGCGTCCCAAGGCTCGCCATTTTTTAAAATGGTTTGTTCAATGCACCATTCGCTTTCCTCTTCTGTTTGGCCTTTCCAGGCGTAAACAGCAATGCCTTTTGCAGCCATGGCGGCTGCGGCATGATCTTGAGTAGAAAAAATATTACACGAAGACCAACGAACTTCGGCACCCAGTTCAACCAGGGTTTCAATCAGCACGGCGGTTTGAATGGTCATATGAATACAGCCAAGAATTTTTGCACCTTTTAAAGGTTGTTCTTTTTTATATTTTCTCCGCAGAGTCATCAATGCGGGCATTTCGGTTTCAGCGATAGCTATTTCTTTTCTGCCCCATTCGGCAAGGCTGATATCCGCGACTTTATAGTCGGTGTCATTTTTTTTCAATTGCGCACTCATGTTTATATTCTCATTTAAAAGGTGAAAATAGGCAGCATTTTTAATAATGCCTGCTGTTTCATTTATAAGTTAGCCGATGCTTTTAGGGCTTCGGCCTTATCGGTTCTTTCCCAGGTAAAATCGGCATCTTCGCGGCCGAAATGGCCGTAGGCTGCAGTCTTGAGATAAACAGGTCTTAACAGATCCAGCATGGCAATTAAGCCTTTTGGCCGCAGCTCAAAATGTTCGCGCACCAGAGCAATAATTTTTTCATCACTGATTATGCCGGTACCAAAGGTGTTAATGCTGATGGAGGTGGGTTCTGCAACGCCGATAGCATAAGAAACCTGAATTTCGCAGCGCTCAGCCAGTCCGGCGGCGACAATATTTTTGGCAACGTAACGGCCGGCGTAAGCGGCAGAACGGTCAACCTTCGACGGGTCTTTTCCTGAAAATGCGCCGCCACCATGTCTGGCCATGCCGCCGTAGGTGTCAACGATGATTTTTCTGCCGGTGAGACCGCAGTCGCCGACAGGTCCGCCGATAATAAATTGCCCGGTAGGGTTAATAAAATATTTGGTGTCGGGCGTTAGCCACTCTTCGGGGAGCACTGGCTTAATAATTTCTTCCATCACTGCTTCATGCAGATCCGTCTGTTTAATATCAGCGTTATGCTGGGTCGATAGTACGACTGCATCAATGGCTACTGGCCTGCCTGCCTCATCGTATTGGAAGGTAATCTGGCTTTTGGCATCGGGCCGCAACCAGGGCAAGATACCATTTTTCCTGACTTGTGCTTGTCTGTGCACCAGTCTGTGGGCGTAAGTAATCGGTGCGGGCATTAATACGTCAGTTTCATTACTGGCATAGCCGAACATCAGGCCCTGATCACCAGCACCTTGTTCATGGTTATTGGTTTCATCTACACCCATGGCTATATCGGGAGATTGTTTACCGATAGCATTAAGTACTGCACAGGAGGCGGCATCAAAACCAATCTCTGAACTGGTGTAGCCAATGTTTCTAACCACGTTACGCACGATTTCTTCTATATCAACATAGGCGCGAGTGGTGATTTCTCCGGCGACAATGACCATACCGGTTTTTACTAGGGTTTCGCAGGCCACTCGGGCTTGTTTATCTTCAGCAAGAATGGCATCCAGTATGGCGTCAGAAATCTGGTCGGCTACTTTATCTGGGTGGCCCTCTGAGACCGATTCAGAAGTAAACACATTGTATTCAGCCATAATGGTTGGCTCCTTAATAAATAGGTAAGGTAAAAATTTAATAGCGGATAATTGTACAGGCTTTAAGCCTTAGTTTCATGCGTTAAAATTCATAGCAGTTTGAGCAGGATTAATAAAGCGTTAAGGAGCCTCTGAACAAGTTACGAACGCAAAAATCTTGAACGCCCAGGCCTATTAATGGCGGTGCCTGAATTTAATCTGCATAGTAATGGGGGCAAAGAGGCTTAGCAAGTGGCTTCCAGCACCCATAGATCATAACCATACAAAACGTTTTCAAGGGTAGAATGTAGCCTTAAACGTCGCTATATTGAGGGTTCATGCTAGGAATTTGCGAATTTATCAATAATGCAGCGGGTTTTGGTTGCCCAATCCTCCTATGTAAGAGAAAATACCGCCCTCTCAAAAACAGCCCGCATTCCAGGAGTTTTCAACATGCCCACCCGTCGTGAATTAGCAAATGCTATTCGAGCTTTAAGCATGGATGCCGTACAGAGGGCAAACAGTGGCCACCCTGGAGCGCCGATGGGTATGGCGGATATAGCCGAAGTGCTCTGGAATGATTTTCTTAAGCATAACCCAGCTAACCCGGAATGGGTGGATCGGGACCGTTTTGTACTCTCAAATGGCCATGGGTCAATGCTGTTGTACAGCTTGCTGCATTTAAGTGGGTACTCACTTACTATTGAAGATATTAAGAATTTCAGACAGTTAAAGTCAAAGACTCCAGGCCATCCAGAGTATACTGATACCCCAGGTGTAGAAACCACCACAGGGCCTTTAGGCCAAGGTTTGGCCAATGCAGTCGGCATGGCCATTGCTGAAAAAACCCTTGCTGATCAATTCAATAGAGGCGGCTATAAAATAGTCGACCATAACACCTATGTTTTTATGGGTGACGGCTGCTTGATGGAAGGTATTTCCCATGAAGCTTGTTCATTGGCAGGCACCCTGGGTTTGGGCAAATTAATCGGTTTTTATGATGATAACGGTATCTCGATAGATGGTGAGGTAGAAGACTGGTTTACCGATGACACAGCAAAGCGTTTTGAAGCCTACGGCTGGCAGGTTATTGCTAATGTGGATGGCCATGACGCAGCTGCGATTCGAAGTGCCATTGCAGCAGCCTTGGCGAATAAAAATCAGCCTACATTAATTTGCTGTAAAACGATTATCGGTTTTGGTGCGCCCAATAAACAAGGCTCAGAAAATGTCCATGGCTCGCCCTTGGGTGAAGAGGAAGTGGCTGCTGCCCGGGCTTTTTTACAGTGGAAGCACCCTGCCTTTTCAATACCGGATGAGATTTATCAGGCTTGGAACCATCAGGCCGAAGGTTCAGACTCAGAGCATGGCTGGCAACGGCATTTTGAGGCCTATAAAAATGCTTATCCAGAGTTGGCGGCAGAATTTCAACGCAGAATGGCCGGTGAATTACCTAAAAACTGGCAGCAATCAGCGACAGATTTTATTCAGGCCGCCCAGGAAAAAGCGGAAAAAATTGCCACTCGCAAAGCTTCACAAAACAGCCTGAATGCTTTTGGCCCCTTGCTGCCTGAGCTTCTTGGTGGCTCAGCCGATCTGGCCGGCTCTAATCTGACCTTATGGCAAGGTTCCAAAGGCCTTAGCAAACTGGTGTGTAACGGTAACTACATATATTACGGCGTACGTGAATTTGCCATGTCGGCCATCATGAACGGCATTGCCCTGCATAAGGGCTTTATTCCTTACGGCGCCACCTTTTTAGTGTTTATGGACTATGCTCGTAATGCTGTACGCATGGCTGCCTTGATGAAGCAGCGAGTTATATTTGTTTACACTCACGATTCCATCGGTCTGGGTGAAGATGGCCCGACTCACCAACCTGTAGAGCAGTTGGCGACGCTACGCCTGACACCGAATATGTCTACCTGGCGTCCCTGCGATACCACCGAGTCAGCAGTAGCCTGGAAAGTGGCAATTGAACGGGAATCCGGCCCTACCTCACTGATATTTTCCCGGCAAGGCCTGCCTTGCATGCCTCGCAATGCCCAGCAAGTGGCTGATATTGCCCGCGGCGCTTATGTCCTGAAAGACTGTGCTGGCGAGCCGGATTTGATCTTGATTGCAACCGGCTCTGAAGTTGAGATTGCAGTACAAGCCAGTGACAAGCTGGCGCAGCAAAATCTGCAAGTCAGGCTTGTTTCCATGCCTTCCACCGATGTATTCGATAGTCAGGATGAAAGCTATAAGCAGTCAGTTTTGCCAAGTAAGGTTCGCGCTCGCATTGCTATCGAAGCCGCTGCTAAAGACTATTGGTACAAGTATGTGGGATTAGAAGGGCAAATTATAGGCATGGACAGTTTTGGTGCTTCAGCACCCATAGCAGATCTGTATCAACATTTTGGTATTACTGCTGAAAAAGTGGTCGAAGCCGCGCAAAAGCTGTTATAGCAGACCTGGAAGTTCTCTTAAACGCTTACGATTAATTAAACAAGTGACTGTCTTATGCCAGTGAGGGTCGCAATAAACGGATTCGGGCGAATAGGTCGCAGCCTGTTGCGTGCGTTTTATGAGTCTGGGTTTGGTAAAACCATCGAAATAGTCGCCATTAATGATCTGGGTGCTCCAGAAATGTTGAGCCACCTGTTTCAATATGATTCGACCCACGGGAAATTTCACGGCACTGTAGCGCTTAAAAAAAGCGGCAAGGAATCAGCGCTACAGGTAAACGGTAATATAATAAAGCTGTTACAAATACAAAAGCCTGATGATTTACCCTGGGCCAAAGAGCAGGTTGATATTGTACTCGAGTGCAGTGGAAAATTTATCAGTCGGGAAGGTGCGTCCAAACATATCAGTGCCGGGGCAAAAAAAGTTATTATCGGTGCGCCAGCATTAGGCGAAGTCGATCGCACTGTTGTTTATGGCGTCAATGAGCAATTAATTACCGCTGACGACATGATTATCTCAATGGCTTCCTGCACTACTAATTGCATGGCGCCTATTTTGCAAGATTTAAATGCCGAATTTAAAATAGTCAGTGGCTTGTTTACCACCATCCACTCTTACAGCAATAATCAGCGCTTAGTGGACGGTATCCATAAAGATCCCCGCCGCGCCCGTTCGGCGACACAATCGCTGATTCCGACAACAAGCGGAGCCATTGCTGCTCTGGAAAAGGTATTACCGGAAATGCTGGGCAAGGTAACCGGGTATTCGATGCGTGTACCTACGCTGAATGTGGCAGCGGTGGACATTACGCTCCAGATGCAGGCACCGGCAACCGCTGAAGCCATTAACCAATGCATTAAAGCGTCATCAAAAGTAACAAATCGCTTGATAGACTATAACGAATTACCCCTGGTTTCAAAGGACTTCTACCATAATCCGGCCTCAGCCATTTTTGATGCTACACAAACAATAGTGATTAATCAGCTGGTTAAAATTGTTGCCTGGTACGATAACGAATGGGCTTATGCCAATCGCATGCTTGATATAGTCAATGTGCTGGAGCAAAAAATATAACGAATATTGCAAGGTGAATACGAAAGGCTTAGGCAATACAATCAAAGTTAAAAATTCAGGGTAAAATTTTCATTATGACCATTAAAAAAATGACTGAGCTGAATCTTTCAGAAAAAAAAGTGCTCATTCGGCAAGATCTTAATGTACCGATAAAAAACGGTGAAATTGTCAGTGATGTTAGAATTCAGGCATCACTTCCTGGCATCAAGCAGGCGCTGGATGCGGGTGCAGCGGTGATAATAATGTCGCACCTGGGTCGCCCCACAGAAGGTGAATTTGAACAAGCTTACTCGCTGGCACCCGTGGCCAAACGCCTGAGCACTTTGTTAAATCAGCCAGTGCCGTTAATAACAAACTACTTAGACGGCATTGAAGTTCAGCCTGGTGAAGTGGTGTTATGCGAAAATGTGCGTTTTAACGTCGGTGAAAAAAAAGATGATGAAAGCTTAGCCAGAAAAATGGCCGCACTGTGCGATATCTATGTAATGGACGCCTTTGGCGCTGCCCATCGTGCGCAGGCATCTACACATGGTGTAGCAAAATTCGCTCCGCTTGCCTGTGCTGGCCCATTGCTGGCCAGGGAGCTTGAAGCTTTGGGTTTGGCGTTAAAAAATCCAGCCAGGCCGATGGTTGCTATCGTTGGGGGGGCTAAAGTCTCCAGTAAATTAACCGTGCTCGAAAGCCTTACCCGCATTGTAGATCAGTTAATAGTTGGCGGTGGTATTGCCAATACTTTTCTCGCTGCAGCAGGCTTTAATGTAGGAAAATCCCTGTACGAAAAAGATTTAGTGGAAACAGCAAAAGCACTAATGGAAAAAGCCCATATACCCTTGCCAACAGATGTAGTGGTAGCCAAAGAATTTTCAGAACACGCTGTAGCAAAAATAAAAACCGTTGCCGATATTGAAGGCGACGATATTATATTAGATATCGGCCCTGACTCTTCAGCAAAGCTTGCAGAATTACTGATTAACGCCAAAACCATTGTCTGGAATGGGCCGGTAGGCGTTTTCGAATTTGACCAATTTGGCGAGGGCACAAAAGTTATATCAAAAGCCATAGCCGAAAGTGACGCTTTTTCAATTGCCGGGGGTGGCGACACACTGGCCGCCGTGGATAAATATCAAATAAAGGATAAAATTTCCTATATATCCACCGGCGGTGGCGCATTCCTGGAATTCCTGGAAGGTAAAACCCTGCCTGCCGTGGCGATGTTGGAGTCCAGGTCAGCAGAATAAAACGCTGTATAGATTTTTATTAATTAAAGAAGGAGAACAACATGGCTCTTATTAGTATGAGACAACTGCTTGATCATGCTGCGGAGAATACTTACGGTGTGCCGGCATTTAATGTCAACAATCTGGAACAAATGCGCGCCATTATGGAAGCTGCGGATGCGACCGACAGCCCGGTTATTGTCCAGGCATCGGCGGGGGCACGTAAATACGCCGGGCCGAATTTTTTACGCCATATGATTCTTGCAGCCATTGAAGAATTCCCGCACATACCTGTGGTTATGCATCAGGACCACGGCGCCTCACCTGCCGCTTGCCAGCGATCAATCCAGCTGGGCTTTTCATCGGTGATGATGGACGGCTCTTTGCAAGAAGATCAAAAAACCCCTGCAAGCTATGAATACAACGTGGCAGTCACCCGGCAAACAGTGGACATGGCCCACGCTTGCGGTGTGTCCGTAGAAGGCGAGCTGGGCTGCCTGGGTTCTTTGGAGTCCGGTCAGGCGGGGGAAGAAGACGGCGTTGGTGCTGAAGGAACACTGAGCCACGAGCAGATGCTAACCGACCCGGATGAAGCTGCAGACTTTGTGAGTAAAACCCAGGTGGATGCTTTAGCCATTGCCATTGGCACCAGCCACGGTGCATATAAATTCACTCGTCCGCCCACAGGTGATATTCTGGCGATTGAGCGCATCAAACAAATCAATGCCCGCATCCCCAACACCCATCTGGTGATGCACGGATCTTCCTCAGTACCTCAGGAATGGCTGGCGATTATCAATAAATTTGGCGGCGAAATTCCTGAAACCTACGGCGTGCCCATTGAAGAAATACAAGAAGGCATTAAGCACGGGGTTAGAAAAATCAACATAGACACCGACTTGCGCTTAGCTTCGACCGGTGCGATTCGCCAGTTTTTGGCTGAAAATAAATCCGAATTTGATCCGCGTAAATACCTTAAGCAAACCATGGTGGCCATGAAAGATATTTGCCTTAAACGTTATGAGGCTTTTGGCACTGCGGGCAATGCTGGCAAAATAAAGCCGGTTTCTCTTGAAGTTATGTACGAGCGTTATTTAACGGGTGAACTGAACCCTAAGGTCAAATAGTCAGAGAAAGAACATGCCCTCAGGCATTATCAACATAGACAAAAGCAAACTGCAAAATGCCATGCGGGAAATGGATTTTTCCGCCCCGTCTGCATTTTCAAAACAAGAATCAGATTACAATGCTTTTTACCAGCTCGATTTTGAAACCCGTTACGATGATATAGAACATGGTTTTGGTTTTTTAGAAGTCGGCAGAGAAAAAATTGCTGTTCACAGCTATGTTAAAAAACCAGCCGCAGGAACGGTATTTGTTTGCCATGGTTATTTCGACCATGTGGGACTGTATCGGCATGTCATTGAAAAATTACTTACCCTGGGTTTTAGCGTTATCGCCTGGGACTTACTTGGCCATGGTTTATCCACGGGCGAGCAAGGCGTTGTCGATGACTTTAATGATTATAAAAAAAGCCTGGAGGCCGTGCTTGCCGCAGCACAGAACACCTTGCAAAAACCCTGGCACGTAGTTGCCCAAAGCACAGGCGCAGCCATTGTTATGGATTACCTGCTGCACCTGGAGAATAACAATAACCCGTTTACTAAAATCGTATTGCTTGCACCTCTATACCGCCCCAGGGGATGGAGAATGGCTAAACTAAGATATTATTTAGCCAGGCCCTTTGTAAAATTTGTAGAGAGGGAGCCCACAAGCAGTTCTCATGACCAAAGCTTTATTGATTTTGTCAGTCAAGACCCACTGCGGATTAATCACCTTTCAGTACAATGGGTAGGGGAATTGATAAAGTGGGAAAGCCAAATAAAATTACTGCCCGCCACTGAGGAAAAAGTAGTAATAATTCAGGGGCGACAAGACCAAACGGTAGATTGGAAAACCAATATAAAGTTTATTAAAGAAAAATTTCTAAATGCTCAAGTGCATTATATCCCTGAAGCTAAGCACCATTTGGTGAATGAAAGTGCTGCCATAAGGAATCAAGTGTTTGATATTATGGAGCATGCCCTTATTGAAGACTGTTGTATCTAGATGATTTACAAAGTAGTCAGAACCTCTTGGTGAACTTGAGCCTTTAAGCCTTGCCGCAAGTTGAGCGCATAAAGTTCTCCGATCCTTTTATATTGGCCACGTAAAAGCTACAAGCCAAACGTCGAACGCTTTTTCTGCTTGCGAATTTCTTTTTCATCCTGCCATTCAACAATGCCGGACTCCAGATGCATTAACTTCATGGTGAATTTGTAATAAACGTCTTTTACATTGCCGCCTCTTTTAACAATGCTGGATAAATTGCCGTACAGCATGTACTCGGCACCAATTTGTCTGCCGAGGGCTACAGCTGTTTCCTGGTTAACAAAACCACTGCTTTGCTGGTAGTCTAACTGTTTGCGTACCGCTTCTACCTTGGTCATGTCAACAAACCTGAATTTCCCCGACCTTAAGACCTTGGTTTGAATGGTGTCGGTAATAGATTCGGTATCAATATGTTCGGAGGTTTTATTTTTGACGCTGTCAACAAACATCACTGGGCGGCGTTTTGAAGTAATATCAACAATGGGTGGAAAACTAAGCAATGAATCCACCATTTTTTCAGCGTTAAGCTGCAAATCCGTTGAACCAAATTCGGTAGAAACGGTTTCAGTTTCAGTGGCATCACCATAGCTGACTTTATTGGCGCAATTGCTGATAAATAATACAGTTACTGCGAGCAATGCAATTTTAAAAAGTTTGTTGTGTACGTTATTGTTTGTGTTCATCTGGTTTTAATCCTTTGTTTAGTCTTTCACGTAAATTTTAAATTGAGTGGCTGACGCTCTGGGTGCTGTTGATTGCACGGTAAGGTCTGCCTTTCCAGCCATCACAATAGGATGCCAGGGGTAAGAGCCGGGATCTATTTCAAGCCCGTCCCGGTCAAACCAGCGAACCTGATAAGAAAAGTCGAGAGTCAAGTGCCAGCGGTTATGCAGCACAATGTTAGCGCGCATTAAATCTCCTGCTTGCCCTGCCTTGATCTCCCTGATGCCAATGCGAGTCAGTAATAGCTTACTGTCGGACTGCAATACCTGAGTGTATTCGCCGTCATCGGTTTTGCTGACACTGCCGGAAATCCCTGAAGTGCAGCCCTGCAGCATTATAAAAAGAATAAAAGCAAGAAATGCTAATTTATTCAAGTGATTGTGAACCATTGCTATGAATCCCTTTGTCGTTTTATGGGTTTAATTTATTAGCGTATTGATCAAAATAAAGCAAGAAATATCAGAAATAGGTCATAAAACCAAGTTAACCGTCTAAACCTGTTTAAAAATTTTTTTAACGGCGCCATCTTAATTCAGCAGCCTTTGTATCCTGCAAGCATAATGTTCCGGAATTTAAAGTATAAAAACCTGTTTGATCAGCCGATCTCCGGTATCTGTTACTTTTAATATAATAATCTGCCCGGGTTTTATATCAATTTCAACCTTATCAGATTGTGAAGCAGGTGCAAGTTGAATAGCATGCTTTTGGCCTGCTTCAAGTGCCAGTCGAGCTATTTGCACATCATTGGGCAATGTTAACCAGCTTCTTAAATCTGCCCGTTCTGAAACAAGATTATAAATTTGTGTGGATAAGCTTAACAGAGCGTTTGCTTCATTGGCTTGATTTTGCAATTCTTTCTTGGCAATGGCACGAATTGTTTGCCTGATGATCATGCCAGGAAGCTTTTCCTGTAGGGCTTTGACTGCCAATGCGCTAGTGAAAACAATGGGAGAGCTTTCCAGGCGTGTATCGCCAACAACAAGTTTCAGTGGTCGTGGCTGGAACCAGGGCTGTTGATAAACAGGAAAGGAGACAGATTGCAAGCCTTGACTGGTAAAGAGTGGAACCGAGATTTCGCGTTTTTCAGGAACAAAGCCGTGCTCATAAAAAATAACCAAAGTGCCGGTATCAGCACTTGGCAGAGCTTCGGTATTTTTGGTAATTTTTAGTGGTTCTGATTTGAAGCTTTTTTGAAAACGCTGAAGATCATCGCGCATGCCAAGCTGGCGAGCAAGACGCAGTAAATCGTCCTGCAGATAAGGGTTTTCAGGAAAGATTTCCCAGGCTTTTTTGTAGTCAATGTAGGCGTCGTTATAGTCACCATTAGCTTCATAGATCAGGCCTGATAAATAGAAAGTATAGGCATTTTGGAAAGAACTTTTTACTTGTGAGCTTGCTTGCTCCATGGTAGAAAAGTAACTGTCATATTGGCTGGGGTTTGTCTTGATACGGTTATTGCTGGCTTCCTTTTCGGCATCAGCCAGGTCTCGTTCGTGTTTTTCAAGAGCAAGGGTTTGCTCAAGGTTGGCACGGCGCACTTCGACCAAAGCGGCTTGCCTATCGCCCTTGGCTAAATAATTCAGTGCTTGGTAATGATGTACCATAACCCTTTCGTAGCCTTCGCCTTTATAAGGAATGGCATTATCATTGGCGAGAAAGGCGGCACCCATTCTGGCAGAGCCTGTAGCAGTAAACTTGGCCTTATCATCTTGTAGCTGAAAATTCTCAATCACCGTACTGAAATCATTCAAACTTTCATCAAAATTGTTATCCAGCTGATTTAAGCGGCCGCTCTCCATCATATACAAAACCTTATCGGCACTATTTCGGTGTTTTTTTAATTTATTGAGACTGGCTTCAAGTGAGGCGGTATTAAGAGCCGTTTTATAAGCAGAAGCCTGGGCAGGATAAGGTATAAAGATACTGGTGCTGGCGCAGCCAGTAAAAACTACGACTGCGCTAATAAGACAAAGGCAGCGCAAAATAAGATAAGTTTTGCTGGAGGTTTTTTCAGGTGTAAATTCCATAATACACATTTTTCACATATCAGCTGGGCCTTTTCAGGCTGAAATTTATTTTGTCTATGTGTTCTACAGTAATGTAGAAATAAAGGTATTAAAATAATACCCGGCTTTTAATAGTCCCCTCAATTTTCTTTAACTTTTGTAAAGCCAGATCACTGTATTCGGCTTCCACATCAATTACCACATAACCAATTTTTTCGTTGGTCATTAAATATTGTGCAGCGATATTAATTTTATTTTCAGAAAAAATATTGTTAATTTGCGAAAGAACGCCGGGTACATTTTTATGAATATGCAGCAGGCGATGATTACCGGAATGGGTTGGCAGCGATGCTTCAGGAAAATTAACCGCAGAAATAGTGGTGCCGTTATCGCTGTACCTTATCAGTTTTTCGCTTACTTCAAGGCCAATATTTTCCTGGGCCTCAACCGTGCTGCCACCGACATGGGGGGTTAAGATAACATTATCAAATTCCCGTAAGGGTGAAATAAATTCATCATCGTTGGAGCGGGGCTCAAGCGGGAAAACATCAATGCCAGCGCCCGCCAGGTGACCTTGTTTAAGAGAGTCAACCAGGGCATCAATGTCGATAACCGTGCCCCTTGAAGCATTAATTAAAACGCTGCCTGGTTTCATGGTGGCTAACTGCTTTGCGCCAATCATATTCACGGTGGAGGGTATTTCGGGCACATGGAGGCTAACGATATCGCTGGATGCCAGTAAGTCATTCAGGCTTGATATTTGTGTGGCATTGCCCAGGGGTAATTTGGTTGTAACATCATAAAAACAGACTTTCATACCAAGGCCTTCAGCAAGCACGCTCAGTTGAGAACCGATGCTGCCGTAGCCTATAATGCCCAGCTGTTTGCCGCGGATTTCATAAGAGTCGGTAGCTGATTTATTCCAGATGCCCAGATGGGCCTGGGCGTTTTTCTTTGCAATGCCGCGCATCAGGATGATGGCTTCTGCCAGCACCAGTTCAGCGACACTGCGGGTATTTGAAAAGGGCGCGTTAAAAACCGGCACACCAGCTTCAACAGCGGCCCCGAGATCAACCTGGTTGGTCCCAATGCAAAAACAGCCAACGGCCATTAGGCGGTTAGCATGCTGGAAAACCTCTGCGGTTAGCTGGGTGCGGGATCGAATGCCAATAATATGGGCCTGCGAGACCTTTTCTTTGAGCTGATCTTCTGGGAGGGAGCCTTTCAGGTATTCAATGTTGGAATAACCAGCGGCTTCGAAGGCCTCTACCGCGGATTTATGGACACCTTCAAGTAAAAGGATGTGTATTTTCTGTTTGTCTAAAGAGGTTTTAATCATAACTAATTCGTCTAAATTTATACTGAGCTTATTCAGAGCTTCCCCAGGTTAAGGTGGGGTATAATATCACAGTGATCTTTAAACGGCTTGATTTTAATCGCGATTAACCCTCGCTCACTAAGCCGCCCAAAAGCTTTAATACGAGTAAAAAGCAATGATACAAGCACCCTCTATGAATTCAGGTAAGCTGGTACAGCAACTTGAAAAATTACTGGATAAAGCCAGTGTTAAAGCTGATCAGGCAAGTCTGGAGCAGTATGGAGTGGACTGGACCCGCCGTTTTGCCCCCAATCCAACAGCTGTTGTGCTGCCTAAAACTATTGCGCAGGTCAGGCAGGTAGTTAATTTTGCTAATGAAAACAGAATTGCCCTGGTGCCATCGGGGGGGCGTACAGGTTTAAGTGGCGGGGCTGTTGCTGCCAGTCACGAAGTGGTGATCGCCATGGATCGGATGAACAAAATCAGCGAGTTCAACGCCATTGATCGCACGGTTAGTTGCCAGGCCGGCGTTATTACTGAGCAACTACAGGCTTTTGCTGAAGAGCAGGGTTTATTTTATCCGGTGGATTTTGCCTCTGCCGGTTCCAGCCAGATTGGCGGTAACATTGCCACCAATGCCGGTGGTATCAAGGTTATTCGCTATGGCATGAGTCGTGAATGGGTTGCGGGTCTTAAGGTAGTGACGGGAACCGGGGAGCTGCTTAATCTGAACAAGGGTTTGGTGAAAAACGCCACCGGGTATGATTTACGGCATTTATTTATCGGCTCGGAAGGTACCCTGGGTATTACCGTGGAAGCGACCATCAAATTATGTCGTCCTCCAGAGAATTTATCGGTTATGGTGCTTGGTCTGCCGGATTTTTCAGGAGTAATGAACGTGCTGAAAAGTTTTCAGGATGAAATGGATTTAAGCGCATTTGAATACTTTTCTGATAAGGCTGTTAAGTATGTTACGGCTGATGGCAAAGTCAGTAGACCGTTTGTAGAAGAGCCCCCATTTTTTGTGTTGCTTGAATTTGAGAATATTTCCGAGCAAACAAATAGTTTAGCGATGAAGCTTTTCGAGCACAGCATGGAAAAAGGTTGGGTGATTGATGGCGTGATGAGCCAAAGTGAAACCCAGGCGGCTAATTTGTGGCAGTTGCGAGAAAATATCAGTGAAACAATTGCAAAATTCACCCCCTATAAGAATGATATAGCCGTTAAAATTTCACAGGTGCCAGCTTTTGTAGAGGAAGTTGATGCTTTGGTTGCTGAAAAGTATCCGGATTTTGAAATTATCTGGTTTGGTCATATCGGTGATGGCAATATGCATTTAAATATTTTAAAACCTTCATCCCTAGCAAAAGAGGATTTTTTTAGACGTTGTGAAGAGGTCAGTCATTGGGTGTTTGAAATTGTTGAAAAATACCAGGGTAGTATTTCTGCAGAACATGGCGTTGGTCTGCTTAAAAAAGACTATTTGCATTACAGCCGCAGTGCGGAAGAAATTCAGTATATGAAAGCCATAAAATCAGTTTTTGATCCTAATAATATCCTTAATCCAGGAAAAATATTTGACTAGCGTTGACAATGAAGTATTTCAGTATAAAGACCAGACCGGCGAAATTATACATTTAACGCCGGGTAAAGTTGTTTGTGTTGGCCGTAATTATGCCGAACACGCCAAAGAACTTGGCAATACTGTGCCCGGTACACCTTTATTATTTATTAAGCCGGCAACGGCTGTTGTGGATCTTGAACCGGGTTTTAAAATGCCGGTGACCTTGTCTGGAATAGGAGCAGCATGTCATTTTGAAACTGAGATCAGCGTGCTGATCGGGCATCGCTTAATCAGTTCGCTACGGGGCGGAGGGCAGCATTCCACTGCTGCTATAGAAAATGCAATTGCCGGATATGGTCTTGCGCTGGATTTGACTTTTCGGGAATTGCAAAATCAACTTAAGGCAAAAGGTCACCCATGGGAAATTGCCAAAGGCTTTGACGGCGCCTGCCCGATGGGGCGTTTTTATACAGGTGAAGTAAAGCCCGACGACTTGGGTTTGCAGTGCACAATCAATGGCGAAGTCAGGCAATACGGTTTTGCTGGCGAGATGATGCTAGGTATAGTAGATTTAATCAAGTTGATTACCCAGCATTTTACGCTTGAACCAGGTGATGTGGTTTTAAGCGGCACACCAGCAGGCGTCGGGCCGCTTGTTCAGGGTGACCGTTTCCAATTAAACTTATTAGCCAGAGATAAAGCAAGTCAACAAGGTGTAGTCTCAGCGCTGCTGAAATACAATAGTCGGGTAGTAAATTGAAATTAACCAGTCAATCTAATAAAAAATCATAAAAGGAAGGCTAAGAGGAAGGAAAATGACGATGCTCAGAAAATTATTCATAGCCGCTGGATTGTTGCTTAGTATGTTACTGGCAAATAGCATCGTAGTTTATGCCGAAACCACTGACGTCAAAGTCGAAGCCACGGGTTATGGTGATACCTACCGTGAGGCACTGCTCAGTGCGCTACTCGATGCCGTGGCTCAGACTAGGGGTTTGCAGACCAGTACCAAAGAATTTCTTAAGCTTGAATTTCAACAAACCGTCAAGGGCGATGCTTCCTTGGCATCAATGCAAAGCATTGGTGTAGAAGAGCAGGTGTCTACCCGTGTTAAGGGCTGGTTAAAATCATACCGTGTTATCTCATCTGGCAAGGATAAAAAAGACGGGCATTGGGTAGTAGAAATTTCTGCATTGGTACCTAAACCTGTCGATGAACGTTTAAAAGACAATAGAAAAACTCTGGCGGTGATGCCTTTTAGGGTGTCGCAAATTGCTTTTCAAATCGATGGTGGAGATGGTGCAACAAAAGCAGTGTCCGCCATTACGGTGTCGAAAAGGTTGGCCGATCAGCTGCGTGCAAATTTTTCCCAGCTGGGGAAAATTTCTGTCGTCAACCGTCAGTTTGGGCCTGAAGTTTTTTCTGAAAAAGCACTGCTTTCATCAGAGCTGGTGCCAGCTTCAGAAGCGGCTAATTTAGGCAGTGTTATCGGGGCTGATTACATGTTGCTGGGAACTATCTATCGCTTTGAATCTGAGCTAAAAGATAGAAAATTCTATAATGCTACAATTGAAACTGCTAAGGATCGAATTGAGCTTTATTATCAAGTTATTGACACTTATACCCAAAAAATAATCTGGGCCAATACGATTGATTTTGAATTTGACAAAGAAAAGCAGCAAACCTTACAAGAAAAATTATCTGATGATGAAAAGTACCTGGATCTGGCCGATACGCTAACGGCTTTGTCGGATTTAATAAGCAGTGAGGTGCTAAGCCATCTGTACCCACCTAGAGTTGTCTCAATAAGTGGGCAGCAACTTTATATCAGCCATGGTGCAAAGGCCCTGCAAATTGGCACATTGCTCAATATTTATAATCCAGGAAGAACGCTAAAGGATCCTGATACTGGCAGAACTTTATTACTTGATGGTGAGTCCCTAGGGCAGGCAGAAATAATTGATCTGCGGCCTGACTACGCAGTTGCAAACTTAATTAGCGGAGACCTGAATAAGATCAACGACAAAGTTGTATTGCGTAGAGCAAGTGCTGATGCTCAATCGCCAGCAATGGAAGATAAACGCTATTCCACACCCGGTGAAAGTGACGCCCCCGTAAGTTGGTAGGCCGGTAACTTTAGACCAGCAACCTTTAATCCCGAGTTAAAGTTTGTACACCGCTTTTATCAGCCAGTAGCAAAATATCCGCAGGGCGCCGGGCGAATAAGCCGTTGGTGACTACCCCGGTAATATTATTAATATCTCTTTCCATGGCAACAGGATTAACAATACTCATGTTGTAAACATCAAGAATGATATTGCCGTTGTCAGTAAGGAACCCTTCCCGATAAACCGGGTCGCCACCAAGCTTAACCAGCTGTCTTGCAACATAACTTCTGGCCATAGGGATGACTTCCACCGGCAAAGGGAAACGACCCAAAACATCCACTTTTTTTGAGCAGTCGGCAATACAGACAAACTTCTCGGCAACGGCAGCAATGATTTTTTCACGCGTTAATGCGCCGCCGCCGCCTTTAATCAAGGCCAGATGCTCATTGGCTTCGTCGGCACCATCAACATACACCGGCACCTCATTAACTGCGTTTAAATCGAAAACCGCTATGCCGTAAGCTTTCAAGCGCTCAGCAGAGGCTTCAGAGCTGGCTACGGCCCCTTCAATTTTGTGTTTGATGTTGGCCAGGGCATCAATAAAATAATTGGTGGTAGAGCCGGTACCCACGCCGACAATGGAATCTTCAGTAATATAAGCAATGGCTGCCTCAGCGCAGGCTTTTTTAAGGTCATCTTGGGACATGGTGGTCTGTGCCTCGGTTACAGGCTTGCTGAAATTATGATGAGTTTAAGCAAGCTTTGTATATAAGAATGCTCTAGTGTATCGAATAATTAAACTAGATTCAGTAAACTAGGCAATTGAGCAGTTAATTTTATTGCAGCGGAACCAGTATGCCGACAAAATATATTAAGCAGATTCTTGAGGCCAGGGTATATGATGTGGTGGAGCAAACACCTATCGACTATGCGCCTTTTCTATCTGCGCGCCTTGATAACCATATTTATATCAAGCGTGAGGATTTACAGCCCATCCACTCTTTTAAGCTTCGTGGAGCCTACAACCATATTGTCAATTTACCTGCAGAAAAATTGACTAAAGGTGTGATTGCGGCATCAGCGGGTAATCATGCTCAGGGGGTGGCCTATGCTGCGCAAAAGCTCGGGGTTAAGGCCATCATTGTTATGCCGGAAACCACACCGGATATAAAGGTAATGTCTGTAAAAGCTTATGGCGCAAAAGTGGTTTTACACGGTGACACCTTTGATCAAGCCTGTAAGCTGGCTGTAGCAATGGCGCAGAAACATGCCTATGCTTTTGTTCATCCTTATGATGACCCTGCGGTAATAGCCGGGCAGGGAACGGTAGGTATGGAAATTTTGCGCCAACACTCGAAGCCACTTGATGCTGTGTTTATTCCTGTTGGGGGTGGCGGCCTGATTTCGGGTGTTGGTACATATATAAAATACCTGCGTCCTAGTGTGAAGATTATTGCTGTGGAAGCTGAAGACTCAGCCTGTCTGGCAGCAGCTTTAGAAAAAAACCGGCGAGTGGTTTTGTCGGAAGTGGGTTTATTTGCCGATGGCGTTGCAGTGGCGCAAATAGGTAAGGAGACTTTCAGGTTAGCTAAGGCCTGTGTAGATGAAGTGGTAACGGTGAATGCTGATGAGATTTGTGCAAGCATTAAGGATATTTTTGAAGATACCCGCTCAATTGCAGAACCCGCTGGCGCCTTATCCCTTGCCGGGCTAAAAAAATACTGTGTTGCGAAAGGCATGCATGGGAAATCCATGATGGCGATCAACAGTGGCGCTAACACCAATTTTGATCGCTTAAGGCATATTTCCGAGCGTACCGAATTGGGTGAGCATCGCGAGGCTATATTGGCAGTTACAATCCCCGAGAAGCCTGGCAGCTTCAAAAAATTCTGCCAGGCCTTGGGCAAAAGAAATATTACCGAATTCAACTATCGCTATGCCGATAGTGACGAGGCTCATGTATTTGTTGGCGTGCAGCTTTCCGCTGCCGGGGACCGGGAAATGTTGATTGAGCGATTACGTTCCAAAAACTATACCGTTGTTGACATGTCAACGAATGAGTTAGCCAAGCTGCATATTCGTCATCTGGTGGGTGGGCGTTCGCACGGCGAGCATGCTGAAAAGCTTTATCGATTTGAATTTCCGGAGCGGCCAGGAGCCTTGAGTGGCTTTTTAAAGGGGCTGGGGCAGCAATGGAATATCAGCTTATTTCATTACCGTAATCACGGTGCAGCCTATGGACGTGTTGTGGTTGGCTTTCAGGTGACAGGCATTGAAGCAAAAAAACTTGATCAATACATGCAAGCTTTTGGCTATCGATTTTGGGATGAAACTGATAACGCAGCGTTCAAAATGTTTTTGAGCTAGCCAAAAGCACGGTCTTGCGAGCCTATAAATAGCTGATCTTGAGAAGTGCCCGGAGGATCGGGTTTTTCAGGGCCAACAAATCATAGGGTATAAACAGTCGCCATCTAAGGGGCCATTGCCTCATGTGAACTGTGACGAATTTTTATTTTTTGTTAAAAAATATAATGATTTGAGGAATAGATCCTAAACATTTTCAATAATTAAGAGTAAATTGAACCAATATCTTTGATGGATATTCCATATTTTAAACCTGCTCAAAGTGGCTGTAACAAGCCCTAGATGAATTGTAACAGGAAGTTTAATTAAAGCTCATGAAGAAAAAACCAGATTTACTCGTTGTGTTAGCCTTGGTATTTGGCCTGGGTGTATTGGTCAGTAGTTATACTTTAGGTCAGAATGATCCTCAAAGTGTAGCCCAAAAAATTTATATTCGCTGATGCCCCTCTGGGGCGTATCCCGTAAAGCTTAGAAATGGGCCTTACGTGCAGTTCACGCCTCGGGCCTGAGCATTAGGAAGTCACAACCCGTTTTAGTTGCTTTATCCATCTGATTTTCACACTTCCAATTTTAAATTAAATGTAATAAGTATTAATTGGCATTCAGGCTCTTAGCTTGTGTGTTTCTCAATCATCCCGTTATACTTTGGCCTCAGATGATTATTTATCAATAGCGTACAGGGCGAATAAGGCCCAAGCTGTTTTTTAAGCGTTAAGGGGTTATATGAGACATAAAAGCAAAGTAGCGACACGCTATTTTCTGCTGACGTTTATTGTTAAATGGCGGGTTCTTTGCGTAAGCGCTTCTTTTCTTGCTCCAGCAGTTCAGGCCGTTGAAGACACCTGGGACTATAATATAGAAATATTTGCTAGTCCTGGTGATGAAAGGGATATAACAGGCTTTAATGTATTGTTGCCAGTGTGGCAAAATTCTTCATCACTGTCTTATGCAGATTTTCGTGCTACCCGCTCCAGTGAAGACACCACCGAAATAAGTCTTGGGACAGGTTACCGAAAGCTGCGAGGTGGTTATATTATTGGAGCGAACCTGTTTTATGATACCCGCACTACCTTTGTTGATAACCGCTTTAACCAACTGACCATAGGCGCCGAATTTTTAAGCGAGCAATGGGATTTGCGCTTTAATATCTATACTCCTGCCTCTGATAAAAATTTAGTGGATTCCCCGGTTGCAGCGAAACAATTTTTTGGAAGGCGTATTTTTGTTAGTGGCGTTCGCGAAGAAGTACTAGATGGCTTTGATATTGAGTTGGCTTATTTAATAAATACATTCAAATGGGAGAGCCGGGTTTTTTTTACGGCCTATACCTTTTCAGGCGATAGTGGTGAAGAGGCTAATGGCGGACGCCTTAGCTTCGAGACCCGCCCTCAGAAAAATATTTCCTTATCATTAAACTATCAAAATGATAGCCTGTTTGATTCACAAACCAGAGCAGAGCTTCGTTACTCTTTTGCCTATAGTCATCAGGCAGGTATTCGTAAAATATACGAGAGAATGTTAGAGGCTGTGCGTCGAGATGTGGATTAATATAAAGTTTATGGGATCGCGGGAGCTAAGTGTTTAATTAAGGAGGCTTAAATGGAATTACCCAAGGCCGAAACTTTTCAAGCAGTTCGCCGCGCTTCTGTTGAATTAGTGGCCGGCCTTTCTGATGCAGATATGACAGCCCAGTCGATGCCTGATGCCAGCCCTGCAAAATGGCATTTAGCGCATACGACCTGGTTTTTTGAAACATTTATCTTGTCAGAATTCCTGCCGGACTATGTCTGTTATCATGAAAAATTCAAATTTCTGTTTAATTCCTATTATGAATCAGTCGGCCCTCAACTTCTGCGTTCAAAACGCGGTCTGATTACCCGACCAAGCCGTGATGAAATTTTAGACTACAGGGCCTATGTCGATAAACACATCTTGTCTTTGCTGAAGGCTTGGCCAGAAAACAAAACTGATTTGCATTTTTTGCTTGCGCTTGGTTTAAATCATGAGCAGCAGCATCAAGAGCTTTTGCTCACCGATATGCTCCATCTGTTTGCCCAAAACCCGCTTAAACCTGCCTATAAAATCGATAAAATAAAACCTTTTGAAAAACAGGAGATGTATTGGCTGGCTTGTGATAACAATATTTATCCAATCGGCCATGATGGCAATGGCTTTAGTTACGATAATGAAACACCTCGGCACGAAGTGCTGTTGCGGGCATTTGAGATTGCAAGTTGTCTGATCACTAATAATGAGTGGTTGGGTTTTATGGGAGCCGGTGGCTATAGAAATCCTCAGTTTTGGTTGTCGGATGGCTGGGCAATGCTTCAAAAAGAAAATTGGCAGCAACCTTTGTACTGGCTACAGCACGAGGGGCAATGGTATGAAATGACACTTAATGGCCTGCAAGTACTGGATCTCAATGCGCCGGTGCGTCATATAAGTTATTTTGAAGCTGATGCCTATGCACGTTGGGCAGGTGTGCGGTTGCCAACAGAGTTCGAATGGGAAGTGGCGATGACACAACATAAGCTAGAACAAAGACAAGGGTTTGATCAGGTGTGGCAATGGACCAGCAGCCCCTACCAGGCGTACCCAGGGTATCAGATTGCCAGCGGTGCAGTCGGTGAATACAATGGCAAGTTTATGTGTAATCAGTTTGTTTTACGCGGGAGCTCATCGGCTACAGCAAAAAATCATAGTCGAATTACTTACCGCAATTTTTTTTATCCGCATCAGCGTTGGCAATACACTGGTTTACGTCTTGCAAGGTAAAGGATGGTGTTAAAAATTCAAGGAAAAACCACGTTTTTGCTACGCATTATTAACAAAATACCTGCAAAAATCTGCCATGACTTTTTCAGGGTTAACAAGCCAGGCAACGAACAAAAAGGGTAATACGTCATGGATATGTGTGTAAAAGAAATAACCAGCAGCAAAGAGAAAAATATTTTTTATACAGATGTTATTAATGGTTTATCACAAGGCCAAAAGAAGCTTTTACCCAAGTATTTTTATGATGAGTCGGGGTGTAAGATTTATAAGGAAATTACCGAGCTTGAAGAATATTACTTGACGCGAACAGAAACCAGGTTATTAACCGATATCGAAAATGAATTGACTGAGCAATTAACAAATGTTGCAAGCATTATCGAATACGGGGGTGGCTCAGGTGAACGTACAGAAATACTGGTCAAGGCCTTGGATCAGTTGAGTCATTATGTGCCGATAGACGTAGCAGAAGACCAGCTTTGTTCAACTGCAGAAAGTATTGGCAGTGTTAGGCCTGAAATTGAAGTTCAGCCCTTGCTAGGAAGTTTCGAGGATTTACCAACATTATCAAGCGAATTACCGGGGCCGCACTTGGGATTTTTACCGGGTTCAACCATCGGTAATTTTGAATACAATGAAGCAAAAACTTTCTTGCGACGTATACGTAAGCAGCTAAATAATAATGCCTATTTATTGATGGGTTATGATTTAGTAAAAGATCCGGATGTGCTGGTTAGGGCTTACGATGACAAGGAAGCCGTTACCGCACGTTTTAATTTAAATTTACTGGCGCGAATTAATCGGGAGCTGGATGGAAATTTTGACTTAAACTGTTTTAAACACAGCGCCCATTTTAATTCAGATAAAAATCGTATTGAAATTCATCTTGTCAGTACCAAAGATCAGGTGGTGAAAGTTGCTGATAAAGAATTTTCTTTTTCCGAAAATGAAAGCATTCATACAGAAAACTCTCACAAATACACATTGCCTAGCATTACAGGCCTGCTAAGCGGCACACAATGGAATGTTGCCAGCAACTGGTTTGATGAAAACAAATATTACGGAATGATATTGCTTCAAGCTGCGTAAGCTGCTTTTAACTTAAAAAGCGTAAAAGGCTTTTTCAGTTGCAACTTTTTCCAGGCGAATGTCCCAAGCGTCTGTTTGTAAAGTATCCAGCTTTTGAAAATCGTAGGCTAAACCGACAAGTAAGGGTTTTCTACACTTGTTCCTTAACTTAAAAGCAAAAGTCCTATCGTAAAATCCCCCTCCCATGCCCAATCTATGACCCTTGTTATCAAAGCCGACCAAAGGTGTGAAGACCAGATCCAAAGCCCAGGGATGGCGAATATGTTGCCGGATCAAATCTGGCTCTGGAATGTTAAAACGGTTTTTTCTTAAATAAGTATCCGCTTTATATTTAACAAAACTTAACGAAGAATAAGATAATGGGTTAAGCACTGGCAGATAACATACTTTGCCCATGCTCCAGGCCTTTTGTATAATCAATGTGGGATCAATCTCGCCATCATTGGCCAGGTAAAATGCAATGTGCTGACTTCTTAAAAACTCAGGGGAAGTGACAATCTGCTTGTAAAGCTGCTGTCCAGCAACTTTTTTTTCATGTTTTGATAGCGAAACTCTTTTTGACCTGATTTTGGCGCGCTGTTTTTTTTTAAAGGGTACATTGTTTGGCATTATTTTTAGTATTAAAACAGCGTTGCTCGCTTAGATCGACAGCTTGAGGCTGTCGGGAAAGTTTTCAGTAATACAGATTGGCAGATCGCTTGATCAGGTTTTATTGATAATATCGCTAAAATATAAAACTCTCCAGGATGCCGCTGCCCGATGAGTCCTTGAACCAAACGGTTCAAGGCGGGGGCAACTGGCGTGTATAAGGCTTTCCGGTAAACGGACATGCACACCACACGCACTGGTCGCCCCCAGTTTAAAAATTATAGGCTCGCGGACTTTACGGGCTGGCGAACATCCCAGGGAGCGAATTCATTATAACCTAAAAAAAGAAAATTTCAGGTTAAGATTTGTTTCAAGTGCGTACTTAAGCTTTTTTATTTTTGGAGCTTTTTTGATTTGAAAGGGCGTGATCAACTTTCTGAGTGATTTTTGACAGGCGCAGTTTGGTTTTTTCCTTTAGCTCATTGTGTTCGCAGTTGAGCAGAAGCAATTCATTGCTGATATTAAGAGCGGCCATAACCGCTATTCTTTCCATGCCAATAACCTTGCCTGACTGGCGGATAGAGCGCATTTTATCATCAAGTTGACGAGCAGCCTCTATGAGTGACTGTTCTTGCCCGTCCGGGCAGGCCACGCGATACTCTTTGTCCAGAATATGGACAGTCACGCTATTGGGTTGAGTGTCTTGCATTCGAAAATACCAAAGTCAGTTGATAAATGAACGGATTATGAAGGCTCTCATGCCTTGCACTACTTAAAGTTCTGATCCAATGACTTTAAACGGTTGATCATTGCTTCCACTTTGGCTCGGGCAATATCATTTTTGCGCATTAACTCAGAGCGTTCAAGCGCCATTGCAGACTCATTTTCTTTTAGAAGGGTATATTCGTCATAAAAATCGAAACCTGACTCTAGCAGTAAGTCCAATTTGCCTTCCAGTTTGTCGAAGTCGTCATCAAACATATTAAACAGTTTCTAAGCAAGTTATCCAAGTTTATGATTTCTAATATAGAATGTGGCTGCTTGCGGGTCAACGGCCTTGATCACGCCTTGATTGCTAAATAATGATAAGTAGTCTACAAAAACAGTTTATAATCAACGGCGCACAGTCTAACAGAATTAGCGTTGATAGTAGGAGTTTAAATGGATCATGATGACAGTGAACACAGCGATTTCGAGATTTTGGCCGCCGCTTTAGGCGATCAAGGTTTGTTGAGCAGTCCGTCTGAGGTTCATGGGCTGATGCTGGGCTTTATTAGTACCGGTTCGGGTGTTGATGAGGGCCAGATTTTACATTTAGTGCTTTCCCACCTGGAATTGGATAGCAGTGTCTCCACAGAGTTTAAGGCATCCCTGCTGGATATTTATGCAGGGGTAGTCCAGCAGCTTTCAGCAGGAGAATTTGAATTTGAATTGTTATTGCCAGATGACGATATTGACGATCTGTATAGCCGTTTGCAGGCGCTGTCGGCCTGGTGTCAGGGGTTTTTAGTGGGTTTTGGCACGGGTAGTGGCGATTTAAATGAAGCGGAGTTCTCTGATGAAGTGCAAGAAGCCATTCGTGATATTGTCGATGTTGCAAATGTAGAGCTAGAGATCGAAGAAGAGGAAGAGGCAGAGGCCGCTTATAGTGAAGTGTGTGAATACATCCGCGTGGCAAGTATGTTGATTTATTCCGAGTTTGCCAGTCTGGATGAGCAAAGCGGCAGTTTGCCTAACAGCTGGGGCGTGCCGGATCAATTGCACTAGAACTCTTTGACCTTGTTGCAATAAAAGTGGTTGAAATAAATTAGAAGAATCAAAATATGAGAATAAGCCTCCAGGAATTTGCCCGTCGTCGGGCACGATTAATGCGTGACATGGATGAAAACAGCATAGCCATCCTGCCTTCTGCAACAACCAAGCGTAGAAATCGCGATGTTAATTATATATTTCGGCAGGATAGTGATTTTTTATATTTAACTGGTTTTGAAGAGCCGGATGCGGTTGCTGTACTGATCCCAGGCAGGGAGCATGGCGAATTTCTACTATTTTGTCGTGAGCGTGATCCCGAAAAAGAGATTTGGGATGGCTGCATGGCGGGGCCTGAAGGCGCGTGTAAAAAATTTGGCGCTGACGATGCATTCCCGATAGCCTGCATTGACGATATTTTGCCTGGACTGATTGAAGGTCGCGATCGGGTTTACTATGCGATGGGCGGTGACGCCGAATTTGATCGCATGCTCATGGAATGGGTTAATACCATTCGTTCGAAGGCTAGAAGTGGCGCCCATCCTCCAGGAGAGTTTATTTCTTTGGATCTTTTGATTCATGAAATGCGTTTGTTTAAATCCGCGGCAGAAATAAAAGTGATGCAGGAAGCTGCAGATATTTCTGCCGGTGCGCATCGTCGGGCAATGCAGGTCTGCCAGCCAGGGATGACAGAGTACCAGTTAGAAGCTGAATTTCTCCATGAATTTGCTACACACGGTTCTCGTTCGCCAGCTTACCCTTCCATTGTAGGAAGTGGTAAAAACGGCTGTATTCTGCATTATATTGAAAATTCTGCGACACTTAAATCTGGTGATCTGGTGTTGATTGATGCCGGTTGTGAGCTGGACTGTTATGCATCGGACATTACCCGCACTTTCCCTGTAAATGGGAAATTCAGTGAGCCTCAAAAAAAGATTTATGAATTGGTGTTAAAGGCGCAGCTGGCAGCCATAGAAGAAGTGAAACCGGGTAATACCTGGAATCAGCCCCACGATAAAACCGTTGAAGTTATTACTGCGGGCCTGCTGGAACTGGGTATCCTAAAAGGCAACCTTGAAACCTTAATCGCGGAAGAAAGCCATAAGAAATTTTACATGCATCGAGCGGGGCATTGGCTGGGCATGGACGTACACGATGTGGGGGATTATAAAGTCAGTGAACACTGGCGCGTTCTGGAGCCGGGCATGGTATTAACCATAGAGCCAGGCATTTATATTGCCCCAGGCACTGAAGGTGTAGCAAAAAAATGGCAAGGTATCGGTGTGCGTATTGAAGATGATGTATTGGTCACCGCGAAAGGGCATAAAATACTGTCGGCAGCAGCGCCGAAATCGGTAAAAGACATAGAAAAAACCATGCGCGGACGTTCCAAGCCAAAAACAGCAAAACCTAAAGCTGTAAAAAAGGCCAGCTAATGACACAGCAGTTTGACATTATAATTGTTGGCGGTGGCATGGTGGGTGCAACCCTGGCTTGTGCGCTGGCAAAAACCGGTCAGTTTTCAGTGGCTGTAGTAGAAGCTTTTCCTTTGCTTCGCAAGCAGGCAAGTGGGAAAACAAATGGCAAGCAGGGTCAAAATGAATTGCCCGCTTACACACCCAGTTACGATGCCCGGAGCACGGCACTGTCTGAAGGCAGCTGCCGAATGCTGGCCGGTTTGGGGCTGCTCGCTGCTATTAACGAAAGAGCGGAAGTTATTAAACAGATTCATGTGTCCGATCAAGGTAAATTTGGTGTTACCCGAATCAGTTGCGATGAAGAAGAAGTGGAGTCCTTTGGTCGCGTTGTTGAAAACCCCTGGTTTGGCCAGGTTCTGATTAACGCCCTGCATGATCATGAAGGCATTACACTATTCAGCCCGGCAAAAGTTGTAGCACTGGTAGCGGAAAACACAGCTGAGGAAAATTCTAGCGGCGCTGTGCAGGTGCAAGTCGATACTGAAAATGGGCCTTTGAACTTAAAGGCAGACCTGTTGGTAGCGGCCGATGGTGAAGAGTCTGCCTGTTGCCGATACTTGCATATAGATAAAGCAGTGCATGACTACGGCCAGTCGGCGCTTGTTGCGAATTTAACGCCTGTAAAGGCGCATCAAAACATTGCTTACGAGCGGTTTACCGAGTCTGGCCCCATGGCATTACTGCCTTTGGTTGATGATCGCTTTGCCTTGGTATTCACGGTGCCTGCAAATGATAGCGATTATTATCTCAATATGGATGACAGGGCGTTTATAAAGGCCGTAAATGAACGTATTGGTGGGCGTGTCGGCGGGTTTAATAAAGTTGGTGAGAGAGCCTGTTATCCCTTGAAATTAATGCGCGCCAAAGAACAGATACGTCCCGCTTGTGTGGTGTTGGGCAATGCTGCGCATTCGCTTCACCCGGTTGCCGGGCAGGGGTTAAACCTTTCGTTAAGAGATGTGGCGTTTTTAAGCAGCACCCTGAGCGCGGCAAAAAAAAATGGCCAACATATCGGTAGTTTGCCAGTGTTAGAAAGTTATTTAAACACGCGGGCGCTTGATCAGGAAACAACAATACAGTTTTCAGATAAATTAATGCGTTTGTTTTCGAATAACTCTGCGTTTTTGTCAGCAGGGCGAAACTTAGGCATGGTTGCTCTGGACTTATGGCCGGGAGGGAAAAAAATCCTGACCCGGCATGCCATGGGCCTGTCCGCAGGTATTCCGGATTTATAAAATAGGTTCTGGTGATTTTTATTTTAATGACTTAGGAAGGGCTGGCTAAGTGGATTCTTCACAGCAATACGACGTGCTTATAATCGGCGGTGCAATGGTGGGATCAACCCTGGCCTGTGCTCTGTCCCAGGGGGAATTTTCCAAACACCTGAAAATCGCTGTTGTGGAAAGCAAGCCGTTCGATAAAGGCTGGGTACGTGGCGAAGGCTTTGACCCGCGAGTGAGTGCCTTAACCACTGCAAGCCGAAAAATTTTTGCAAGCCTGGGTGTTTGGCAACATATTCAAAAATACCGTAACAGTCCTTTCGTAGGTATGTCCGTCTGGGATGCCGAAGGCACCGGGCATATTGAATTCAATGCTAACAGCATGGCCGAAAAACAACTGGGCCATATTATTGAAAACAGGGTCGTGCTTGCGGGGATACTGGAGCGGCTTGAAACCCTGGGTACGGTTGATTGGCTGTGTCCGCAGAAGCTCACCAATATTGAACGTCTGCAAAACAGTGATGGCAGCCAGTGGGCGGTTTATTTATCTGATGGTACTTGCCTGGAAACAAAACTGTTAATCGGAGCAGACGGTGCCCTGTCGTTGGTGCGGGATCTTGCCGGTTTTGAGGTCAAGGAAAAACCTTATCAACATCACTCCATTGTGACCACCGTGCGCACTGAAAAAAACCACGGAGCTGTGGCGCGTCAGCGTTTTATTGCCACCGGGCCACTGGCCTTATTGCCTTTGCAAGATGAAAGTGGCGATGAGCATTATTGCTCCATAGTCTGGTCAGCAGAACCTGATACCGCCAAGGCTATTATCGCCATGGATGACGCCGCCTTTTGCCATGCTTTGGGCAAAGCATCAGAGCACTGTCTTGGAGAAATTCTTTCAGCGGAAAAACGTTTTGCCTTTCCTTTGCTGGAGCGGCATGCCTCGCAGTATGTGCAGCCGGGGCTTGCATTAATTGGTGATGCCGCACATACCATACATCCACTGGCAGGCCAGGGGGTGAATTTAGGCTTTCTCGATGCCGCAGTGTTGGCTGAAGAAATTAATCGGGCGATGGGTAAACAAGTTAATATTGGAAATTTGCTGGTGTTAAAGCGCTTTCAACGGCGAAGAAAAGGCGAAAATACATTAATGATGACCACCATGGGGGGCTTTAAGGCCTTGTTTGAAGCCAATGCCCTGCCGGTTCGTTGGGCGAGAAATATGGGTATGACCTGGATGAATCGACTGCCTCCTGTTAAAAATAAAATCATGGCCAGAGCCATGGGGCTTGAGGGCGACTTACCCAGGCTGGCTAAAGGCCGGCCGCTGTAGCGCTTTGCTTTATTTGCAGCACTGTCTTTTTTAAGAGAAAATCCTTTAACATATTGATTTAAATAATTTATTTTCTATATGCTTGATTTTAACTGTCTGGGCTTAGTGTCGCGTGCCTAAGCGTTTTAAGCCCTTTTGTTGTCCTGGGTAAATGTTTGTCTGCAAAAAAGCTTTACCCTGAAAACCAGGGCTAAAAGCTCGCAATTGAGAATGGTTATCATTTATAATTGGCCTTAGGTGCAAAATTAACGCGCAATTCAAGTTGAGAATTTCAAGAGAGAAACGTAAAAATGAAAAAGGTAGTCGTATCAATTGTGCTGGCGGTTCTTGCTATTATTATACTAATGACTGTCCGTAGCTTGATTCCAGAGTTCACTGACGTTACCGGTGATAATGTTCAATCAAGCGAGGAGGTCGTTGTTTACTCGTCTCGGAAAGAGCATTTGATTAAACCGCTGTTTGATTTGTATGAACAGCAAAGTGGCGTGAAAATCAGCTATCTTACTGATGAAGCTGCCCCCCTTATGGCTCGACTTAAAGCGGAGGGCCGTAATTCACCAGCCGACATTTTCATGACGGTTGATGCCGGAAACCTTTGGCAGGCTGCGGAGCAGGGATTGTTGCAAGCTATAGACTCTGAAGTGCTTAATAGCAATGTGCCAGCCCATCTAAGGGATGCTGATAATCGCTGGTTCGGTTTGTCTGTTAGGGCAAGAACCATCGTCTATTCCACTGAGCGGGTAAAGCCTGAAGCATTATCAACGTATGAAGCCCTTGGTGATTCGCAATGGCAAGGGAGATTATGTTTGCGCACCTCAAAAAAGGTTTATAACCAGTCGTTAGTGGCCACAATGATGGCTCGTCTCGGAGAGGAAAAAACGGCAGAAGTGATTAAAGCCTGGGTTAATAATCTGGCAACCCCCGTTTTTTCCGATGACACAAATTTGATGGAAGCGATTATCGCCGGGCAATGTGATGTTGGTATTGTGAATACTTATTATTTTGGTCGCCTGCAAGATGAAACACCTAACATACCTTTAAAATTATTTTGGCCCAATCAGCAGGATCGTGGTGTGCATATTAATATTTCCGGTGCCGGGGTGGTAAAAAATGCCAGACATCCAAAAGCTGCGCAACAATTACTGGAATGGTTGAGCTCGGAACAAGCCCAGGAAAAATTTGCCGGCCTCAACAAGGAGTATCCCGTTAACCCGCAAGTAACGGCCACAGAGCAAGTTGCATCCTGGGGGCAATACAAAGCGGACGACATCAATGTAGAGGTTGCCGGACGCTTGCAGGTGGCCGCTATCATGCTAATGGATCGTGTCGGTTATAAGTGAAGCAACAATAACAGGTGACAAAAATAATAAGTGAAACAGGTTTTTTTGACAGCCAGCCTGAGTTAAAAAGCAGAAAATATTTTCGTTTGCTGATTAGTAATGGCCGTCTCTGGGTGCTGCTTATCTTCGCCATGGTGGTCTTGCCGCTGTTGGTGCTAGCTTCAAGCTGGCTCACCATAGAAACAGAAATATGGAGCCACCTTTATCAAACCAGTCTGGTTGAATTGCTAAAGAACACTTTGGTATTAATCATTGGTGTCGGCCTTGGGGTAAGCGTATTAGGTGTTGGTTTGGCCTGGCTGACGGCAATTTGTGATTTTCCTGGGCGGCGTTTTTTCGATTGGGCCTTGATGCTGCCCTTAGCCATGCCCACCTATGTGTTAGCGTTTGTCAGCATTGGTTTGTTTGATTTTTCCGGCCCGGTACAAAGTGGTATTCGCTCGATATTTGGTAGCTCAGACTGGTTTCCTGAGGTGCGCAGTACCGGTGGTGTTATTAGCGTCATGGTGCTGGTTTTATACCCCTACGTTTATATGCTGGCGCGAGGTGCGTTTATGTCACAGGGGCCAGGTTTGATGGAAACGGCAAGGATACTGGGAGCTGGCCCCTGGTCGGCCTTTTTCAAGGTGTCACTGCCAATGGCTCGGCCCGCGATTGCGGCAGGGGTTGCTCTGGCGCTGATGGAAACCCTGGCCGATTTTGGTGCGGTTTCGGTTTTTAATTACGATACATTTACCTCAGCCATTTACAAAGCATGGTATGGTTTTTTTAATATAGATGTTGCCGCCCAGCTGGCTTCTTTGTTGTTATTGTTTGCTTTAATGGCGCTGTTAACAGAACGCATGACAAGAAGTCGTGGGCACTATCATCTGGCGCGAAAAAAAGATCAGCACCGTATTCGTTTAGTCGCCTGGCGAGCTGTTGCTGCAACTTTATTTTCATCCTTAATACTGGCCATTGCTTTTGTCATACCTTTTATCCAGCTAAGTATTTGGTTGCTGCAAACCGGGTTAAGGGAATTGGATAGTCGTTATCTGGGTTTGGCCTGGCACTCTGTGCAACTGGCGCTTGTTGCCGGCACAATCACCTTACTGTTTGCTGTCATTCTGGCGTTCTCGCAGCGCTTTTATAAAGAAAGGTGGCTAAAATTTTGTGTCAGTATGTCGACAATGGGTTATGCACTGCCAGGCTCTGTGCTGGCGGTAGGTATCATGATCAGCTTCGTCTGGATCGACGACCGGATTGCAGGGGTGTTGCAATGGTTTGGCATAAGCAGCAGTGGGCCGGTGTTGGTTGGTGGCACCGCTGCGCTGTTGCTGGCTTATGCGGTTAGGTTTTTGGCGGTTGCCTTTGGCCCAGTGGATACAGGTTTGCAAACAATCAAGCCAAGTATTACCAGTGCGGCACGTAGTTTGGGTGCAACACCGGCTGACGTGGTGCGCAGGATTATCGTTCCGATATTAACACCAGGCTTGTTAACAGCTTTTTTGCTGGTATTTGTTGATGTAATGAAAGAAATGCCCGCCACTTTGCTGCTAAGACCCTTTGGTTGGGACACCTTTGCCGTTCGTATTTATGAAATGACCTCAGAGGGCGAGTGGGAGCGGGCAGCATTACCCGCTTTGAGTTTGATTTTGGTTGGTTTGATCCCTGTGGTTATTCTGGTTCGGCGCTCAGCCCATTAGTTGGCCCTGAATTTAAGCCTATGTTTCAACCAGAAAACGATTAGCAAAACATTTCCTGGTTCAGCCTCAGGATTACCTCGCTACAGAGCGAGTACAGAAACAGGCGCAGGATGACTGATTTCGGCGGCAGCCTTTTCGGGCTTATTGCCTTGCCAGAAATTATCGGAATAGTATAAATTGATACCAATCATCGCGCTGGCGCCCGTAGGTATGTCGCTAACGATATATCCAACCTGGGGGTGGCTGTTATTAATTCGTTCCGGTTTGTCCGGCTTGTCTCCCAAGGCCTGATCTTTATAGAGGGGGTCAAGGGTAAGCTCAACGCTGCCATCGCTGATAAAGACAGCCGTAATATCCCAATTCTTTCCACTGCTGCCAGCTATCCAGCTGTTGTTAAAATCCAAATCAAGTTTTTTTGGGTCAGCGCCACCTCCACCGGCAATCACCGGCTCCTTTGGTCCAAGCGCGGTACGAACTTTGGCGCCTTCGAGCTGATCAAAATCGAGGGATATTTCAATCTTCAGGTCGCTTAATACCGAGGCCGCACTGGGAATGGTCACAAAAACAGGAAACTGAGTGGTGTTTTCCGTAGCCTGAACACTGGCGCCAGCATTAAGAAGGGTGATGCCTAAGATCGAAATAGTGGCATCCATTTCAATGATGCTTTTGACCGGGCCGTTTTTAACAGCAACAATCCTGTTGGGTATCAGCTTGTTATTAATGGTGGCGCCAATAAAACCCAGTTTGGCCTTTACCCGTATTTTCATTGTATCCAGCAGACTGCGGTTTTCAGCGAAGGAATGGTAGGTATAGTCAGACCAGTCAAGCAGGTTGTCTGGATTAACCTGTAAGGTATACGCATTGGTTTTAATCAGGCCGGAGTCTTTGTCGAAGAATGTATAGCGGATATTGCTGCGCTCGGGATTATCTTTAAAGATATAGACATAGCCCTGGTGACTGCCGGCATCAATGCTCAGTTCATGAGTAACTGTCCCCGAAGCAGCGTTTAACATATCCGAGGAAGCTTTGTTGCCAGCGTCTTTGAGCATAAATGCCAGTTCATCCTGGGCCTCTAAAATACCGGGCTCGCCATTAACTTTTAATTTCCCGCCGGGCACATAAAGCAGCCCCGCCTCATTACGGTCATCAAACTGGAAAGGGATAGGCTGTAATTGGCCTTCGGAAATAGCCATCACTGAAAACTGTTCAAAGTTTTTACCAAGCAGTGAGGCCAAGTCTTTACCAGAAACAACGCTGACTTCAATTTGACGAGCGGGAGAAAGTGGTTCTGCTTGGGTTAGGTTGGCAATGGCGGAAAAAAATAATAAAAGAAAGAGGGGGGATAGATGCCTAACAGGTAATTTTAGCAAGTGCATAGCTGCTTTCAACATGGGTACTTCTCCAACATGATAACTCATGTCATTAGGCCAGTTTGCCACATTAGGCAATGACGCTTTTTTAAGTTTTATTGTTTGCCTTATAACGCGGCGCTATTCGATCATAAAGAAGAAGAATTTTCCATGATTTATGAAAAATCTGACAAAAAATGTCGCTTAAGAGCAGTATGTTGCCGTATAAAAAGTAAAGTTGTGCAACCATAGCGATAAAAATGTTTTTAAATGACGTTTATGTAGAAAAAAGACACTGTTTGATGATGTTTCTACTGCTATATTCCTTCCAAGCTAGAGTAGGTTGCTGAAGCTTTGCGCAATGCAGTCAGATTTTTTCTCTGCGGGTAATATTTTAGGCTATCAGGAGGGTTAAGACCGCTTCGCTTGCCTAAGAAAGCATTAAAAATAAACAAAAAGATAAATAATAAAAATAAATAAGGAGCAAGCCTGATGAAGTCTGTTTCCATGTCCTGCCTGATAGCAGCTGCGCTTACGGTGTTTACTGGCCATTCATTTGCAACTGTTGAATTATCTCCTGCAAGGGAAATAGAAGTGGTCACCGTCAAAGGAGCATCACTACCTGAGTTGCTGGGGCAATTACCCGATAACTTTTCCGTGATGGCGGTTTCTGACGGACGCCTGGTACCCATACCTTTCCAGTTTGATGATATGGATATGCGGGGATTGCCATACGTCCCCGGGGGCGTGCTGGAAATAAGCGGCACAGAAAATATTATTGAAGCTCACGATGAGTTGGCTTTTATGCTTAAAGATGCGGGGGAACAGGCTTCAGCAGAGCAGAAAGCTGTGGTAGCAGGAAAAATCATCAGTGAGTTGGAGTTTTCCTCGCAGGAGGGGGCCGCTTATGCTTATGTTGTAGAAGGCAACCCTGAGCGCAGCCCTGTGCGTTATGTCAGTTTTAATCAAGAAACCGGACTTATAAAAACGGATTCATATTCTTTACAAATTCAGCCAAATAATGCCTTGGTGTGGTCAGATTTTTTTTATAATGGTTATAAATCTGAAACATCCATTCTGGATACAATGAAGCTACGCGTAAGGGCCAAGCTGGGGTTTATTGGGGCGACAATCAGCAACAAATTTATTCCCAATTCAATTAAAGCGGTTAAAGATGGGCCGGTGCGCAATGTGTTGAGTGTAGATGCCTCATTAGGTCTTTTGGGCGTCAACTTAGCCAAGGCCGGCGCAGCGGTGACTATTAACCGTGACTCAATTGAGTTTCCGGTTTTTTTGGCTATACCAAAAGCGGCCTCGGTATTAAGCGATTTGAATATAGAAATATCACTGGACTTTAATGAAATGGAGGGCGCTAAAATACGTACGGCGCTAGGCCCAACAGATCCGATTATTGCCGGTGCAGATAAGTTTGATCCGAGTCATGGCGTATCTTTAGAAAATAATTGGCTTAGTGGTTCAAGTGGCAAAAATTGGGATATTATCGCTGTGTATAATGGTTCCGATAACTTTAAACCCACTATGAATCTACTCTATAAGGACAAGGGTCTGGGTAGCAAGCCGGACGCACCGGAGCGTTATGAAGGCAGTTCGCCTCAAGTCGGTTATATCATTAGCGATGTACCAACAGGTGTGGATATTGTTCTGGGTATTAATCTTTATTTTAATAAAGATTTCTGGGCCAGAGGGGGCGTCGAAAAAGCTACTAAAGAATTGCGCCAACCCCTAGTGGCTAATGTGGTTTCGGCATCGGATGTTAGTGTCGGTGAGCTATAGTGTGCGGTTGAAATAGCAGATTAAATAAATGCAACTTTAGAAAAGTAAAGGGGTGGGTTTTCCACCCTTTTTTTTGGTGCGCCAGGCATGGCGCGTAGCGCCGAGACTGGCGCTGTTCCGATCCGCGTGGTGGCGATTGGATGACTGGGTGGTGAAAGTCCACTACTGGCCCGGTAAGGGGAACAGTTAGCTGAACGGCAAGGGTGTCCATCGCGAGGTGGAATCTGAAGGAAGTCGCAGGCAAAACACTGGCCTGACGAACAGAAATCGCATAGGAGGCATCCGCAGTGGGTGAGAAGGCCAATATCTTCAAAGCCCGATACTTACACGGCAACTGCGGGTGTAGATGCGGCAGGCATAAGTGTGAAGGTCACGCGCATTACCCTGGGAGGTCTGTCATTGTGCCCTTGGCTATTACCATCGTGAGGGGTGTTGAGATGCAATGACAGAATTCAGCAGAGGCCATAGTAGGTTTGTTACCGCAAACTGAAGGGCTGAATATGTTAGATGGATTGAGAGCCGAACTCTCGATGATGAAACAGCAGCAGAATTTCTGATGAGAAACAGAAAACACGAACCGACAATAACAAACAGTATTTGTGACGATACGTTATGTGTGTAGCGAGCATCACGGCGGGAACGGAGCACTCTCATGAGGGGTCGACAGATTTGCTGTCGGCGATACTGGATCGAAGCAATATGTTGAAAGCCTATGATCGGGTGCTGAGAAACAAAGGTGCTCCGGGTATAGACGGTGTCACGACAAGCGAGTTGAAAGACTATCTGAAGTGCCACTGGCTGCAACATAAAGCATCGTTAATGGCAGGGACCTATCAGCCACAGCCGGTACGCAAGGTGGAAATACCCAAACCGAACGGAGGCGTTCGACAACTGGGTATTCCAACGGTGCTGGATAGGCTGATACAGCAAGCCATGCATCAGGTGCTCAGCGCCATCTTTGAGCCAGGGTTCTCGGAGCACAGCTTCGGTTTTCGGCCAAAGCGTAGTGCTGGTCAGGCAGTACAGCAGGCCAGACGCTACGTTGAAGACGGTAAACGCTGGGTAGTGGACCTTGATCTGGAAAAGTTCTTTGATCGAGTGAATCACGATATTTTAATGTCGCGAGTTGCTCGTCAAGTGGAAGATAAGCGCGTACTCAAGCTGATACGAGCCTATCTCGAAGCAGGCATACTGGACAACGGACTGGTGACGGTCAGTAACAAAGGCACACCGCAGGGTGGGCCGCTGTCGCCATTACTTTCCAATATTTTGCTCCATGACTTTGATCAAGAACTGGAAAGGCGAGGCCATAGCTTCTGCCGTTATGCGGATGACTGCAACGTGTACGTCAAAAGCGAAAAGGCAGGGCAGCGCGTGTTGGGCTCACTGAGTCGGTTTCTGAACGATAGCCTGAGATTGCAGGTCAATCGGGAAAAGAGTGCAGTGGCTCGGCCTTGGCAGCGCAAGTTTCTAGGTTACACGGTCTGTAAGCGGAAACAGGGTGTACGGCTAAAGATCGCGCCGGAAATCGTTAAGCGGTTTCAGGGCGACCTGAAAGTCATGCTCCGCCAAGCGCGAGGCTGGTCGATTCGGCGAACAATAGAAACGCTTAACCCGAAATTACGAGGTTGGGTGAACTACTTTCGCCACATTGGTGTGAAAGGTATTTTGGAGGAATTAGACGGTTGGTTACGTCGCCCTCTTCGCAAGATACTATGGTGTCAATGGAAGCGATCCTATACGCGCGCAAAGAACTTGATGAAACTTGGCATAGTGGAAAAGCGCGCATGGAATAGCGCGCAAAATGGTAGGGGCGTATGGTGGAATGCTGGTGCGAGCCACATGAACCAAGCCCTACCGAAGAAGCGATTCGATGGTTTGGGTTTAGTATCGCTGGTGGATCAGTTCCACCGGCTCAAATATTTAACATAAACCGCCGTGGTACGGAACCGTATGCCCGGTGGTGTGAGAGGACGGGAGCCGTGAGGCTCCCTCCTACTCGATCCATTGGCAAGCAGACTGTGGAAACATTATACTTCCTTGTGATCATGAAACAATTTAAAGACCACTTCTCCAAACAGACGAATCAGTATGCAGCGTATCGCCCTCGTTACCCCATCGAGCTTTATCAGTCATTAGTCTCATTGTGTGAGGAGCGGAAAAGAGCATGGGATTGCGCAACAGGCAATGGCCAGGCTGCGCATGGGCTGGTTGAATTTTTTGATCAGGTGATTGCTACCGATGGCAGTGAAAACCAGATTGCCAATGCGGTTGCCCATAAAAATATTCGTTTTGAAGTATCGCCAGCCGAGAAAACCCATATTAAGACCCGTTCCATTAATCTGGTAACCGTTGCTCAGGCCCTGCACTGGTTTGAACTTGAGGCTTTTTATGCAGAA
>JBECKY010000062.1:0-4386 GCA_040235475.1 Pseudomonadales bacterium | reverse complement strand
TTTTCGAATAAAGAATAGCCTCCCATAGGCTACTCTTTATTTATGTTGGCTTTGGGGGTGTTTTCTCCACATATAAAAGATGGATAAGAACAGCAGGAAGATTAAAACCGGGTCAAAACCGGCCCGGGTGTTAAGCGCACAACCGCCACTGTCACCTTTCCGGGCGCTGCTTGGGGCTGCTGGAGTGCTGGTTACCGCGCACTGGATTGAGGCAGGTGGAGGAGTATCCAGACCATCATCTATTGCCAGAATAATGCGGTGGTTAGGACCATCCCGCGCCTCCCACACAAGGGCGTTGTTGATATTGATCCTGACATGGAGGTTATTGCAGTTATCGTCTGTAACTTGAGTAGTTGTGCCGGCATTCCAGACGAAAATTTCACTGTCTGAATCAGGGCGCCCCCGCCAGGCAACCACGCCGTTATTATTAATTTGCGGCGCCAAATCCTCGAAGGTGTTATCTGTCAATTGCTGCACAGCACCCCCCCCAGTATACAAGAAGATTTCCGAATCGGAGCCGTCTGCTGCCTGGCCCTGCCAAACCACCCCGCCACTATCATTAATTTGCGGCAATTTGTTGTTGGTGGTGGATACACCGGATATGGTGCTGGTGCTGGCGCCAACACTGGCCGACCATAAACGAATAACTGTATCACTACCGGTGTTGTGATACCAAACCACTTGAGCCGGAACAGTATTACTAATTTGCGGAAGCAGACCATTACCCGCAAGATCCGCTTCTATATTGCAGTTTATAACGTCATCATAAAAACAAATATCCCAATCGCTGCCATCTCCATTTTTGTCACTTTGCCAAACAATCTCGCCCGCAGTATTTATTTTTGCTTCCCTGTCATCCACATCATTACCCGTGATGGCAACAGCGGAAACTCCGTTGTAAAAATAAATTTCATAATCATCAGCAACATCAAAATCAGTACCGAACCAAGCGACATGACCCAACGCATTTATTTCCGGGGAAAAACCCACTTTAAACTTATCAGGTGCAACGGTACTTGGACCAGAAATATTATTAATCCCACTTAGATTAGAAAAAACCTTATAGCCATTGCTGTTCCCATGCCAGACAATCACTTCGTCGTTGTTGATTTTTGGTGAGAACTCATTAAAGGCATTGCCAGCAACTTTGATGCTGTCAGTGCCATTGTAATAAAAAATATCGTAATCGTCTTCAACCTCATCCAGGCCAAACCAGACCACCTTATCGTTGTCGTTAAGCTCTGGTGAAAGGTTTTTATTAACCGGATTCAGCTCAAACACTGAATAAGCCACAGCCGATGAAGCAAGCCCCCATCCACACAAGGTCAGGCACAGCGATAACAGAATACCTGCTCTGGCACTTATTTTGTCTGACTTACTTACACACTGAAGCATTACACCAACCTTGCCACGCTAATTTCTTGATTTTAACTTGATTCAAACACCGCGCTGTTATTCTACCACTTTATATAACGTTACAAGGTTTAACCAGGTCAAAACACCCCCTTAAAAAAGCAAAATTGCTTACAAAGGCGTTCAGTCCTGAATGCTTTATTGGCCAATTCTCCATCCATAGAGGCTGCAGCCAGCCGGGCAGAAAGCGTAGGGGGCAGCGTTTACGCTCTCGTTATCGGTGGTGTTGAGGGGGTGTCAGGCATGGTGTATTGGGACACGGCCCAGCCCCAGGCTTTTAGATCAGGCTTTGACTGAGGTCTACACTAGAGCAAAGGCTCTAGTGTAGAGTTTTTTGCGGCTTTCTAATAGCGGGCAGTGATTTAGTCGCCTGTAAATCCTTTGAAATAATCCCTATCGCTTATATACAGGAGATACGGTATGCCGATTTTGCAGCAGCAAAAATCGGCATACCCCGCCATCGCAGTAAAAGTGTATTTTGAGAGCTGTCCTTAAACGATGCTTAGTCTTTTGGCAGACCCAAAATCCGTTCACCAATAATATTCTTTTGAATATTTGGTGTGCCTCCACCAATGACTACGTCTGGCCAGTTAAGAGAACCAAAGGCCCAGCGTCCACCATCAACTGCATCGGCTGAGCCACGCAAATGCACACCAGAACTGCCAATTAAATCCACAGCAAACTCTCCCATGGCTACTTCAAGATCTGCTCTATGCAGCTTGTTCACCGAGGTTTCACTGGAAAGAGGCTGTCCTTTTATTTGCTTGGTCAGGTAACGCATACCGTTCATCCGCATGGCTTCAATTTTAGCTTCAAATCGAGCCACCTGACGACGAACAGAGGCATCTTCATTGACGGGTTTGCCATTCTTCACGGTTTTATTAACCAAGTCTTTCAAGGCTTCCAAACGGCGTTGCATGGCGGTCACTTCAGCAATACTGGAACGCTCGTTGGCCAATGCTGATACTGTCACTTGCCAACCCTGACCTTCCGCACCCAGGCGATTTTCAATGGGCACTTTTACGTCATTAAAAAATACTTCGGCAAAAAAACTTCCGCCGGCCATATTTTGAATGGGACGCACTTCCAGCCCCGGCGTTTTCATATGCACCAGCAAGGAAGTGATGCCGTCATGCTTTTCTTTAGTATTAAAATCAGTTCGGGTTAATAACAACATCCATTCAGCAAAAGGCGCTAATGAAGTCCAGATTTTTTGGCCATTCACTAAATAGTGATCGCCTTTATTTTCTGCCTTACATTGAATAGCTGCCAAATCACTGCCCACGTTAGGCTCGGAGTAACCGGTGCACCATTGATATTTGCCATCGAGAATATCGGGAATAAAGCGCTGCTTTTGCTCTTCAGTGCCGTATTGGATAATACCGGGGCCTACCCAGGCCAAGCCCATAAAACAGGTTCCTAATGAAGGTGCTTTTCGGTTAGCCATTTCTTCTTTAAGAATCACCTGCTCCATGATGGTACCGCCACCACCACCCACTTCTTTGGGCCAACCAAAACCCACCCAGCGTTTTTCACGAACTTTTGTATTCCATTCCGAATCAAAACTTACACCAAATTCGTTATCCGCTTTAACTTTCAGGTTTTCATCAAGAAAGGTGCGCACCTCGTCTCGGAATGCTTCTTCTTCAGGGCTTAAATCAAAATCCATTACACACCTCCTAATGTCGCTACGCGATCATAATGAAAATCAGCATCGCCAAATTTTGGTCGTGCCCATTTGGAACGCTTTAAGAAAAGCTGGATATCGTATTCGGCGGTATAACCAATGGCACCGTGTAATTGAATACAGTCTACTCCGATCCTGGGAAAACTTTCTGACGCATAGGCCTTAGCCAGGGAAATTGAACGTGGCAATTCATCCGGGCTTTCATCGACAGTCCATGAGGCGTAATAAAGCAGGGATTTGAAAGACTCTATATCCACATACATGTCGGCTAGAGGATGTTTTACCCCCTGGTATCGGCCTATGGGGGATCCAAACTGAATTCTGTCTTTAGCGTATTGAGTAGTAATAGACAGGGCTGCTTCGGCTGCACCAATCATTTCAGCTGTCACCGCTACGGCTCCGCAGTCAATCAAACGTGCAATAGCTGGCCATGCTTTATTACGCTCGCCTAAAATTGCATCTGCTTTGACATAAACATCGCTCAGGGTGAGCATGCCTTCACGTTTGGTTTGATCCATGTTGATACAGTCAGTTGATTTCAAGCCTTCTGTTTCGCTTTCGATAACCACCAGACTGATATCTTCAGCACCACTTCCGGTTCGACAGGCCACCACAAACAAAGCTGCTTGTGCGGCATCGGAAACAAAATGTTTTTCGCCGCTGAGAATTACATCATCGCCTTCTTCATGTGCCTGTAACTGAATCCCAGATGGATCCAGGTGGTCATCGGCTTCCAGTATGGCCACAGTACCTATTAATGATCCGTCAGCCAGTTTTGGCAACCATTTTTGTTTTTGTTCGCTATTACCTTGCTCCGCAATGACAGTTGCAGCAAGTGCATTGGAAATAAATGGAGATGGGTAAAGCGTTCTTCCAGTTTCCTCTAGGAGCACGACCATATCAACCCAACCCAGACCACTGCCGCCGAACTCTTCAGGAATAGTCAGACCTAACCAACCCAGTGAAGCCATTTCCTGCCAGAGTTCAGCAGAATATCCAGGCTTTGTATTGCTTATTTTCCTTACTTCGGGGATAGGACATCGTTTATCAAGAAATTTACGGACTTGATCACGCAACATTTCCTGCTCTTCAGTAAAACCAAAGTTCATCGCACTGTACCTCCGGTATCATTATTATCTTGGTATTTCAAAACCAGAAGTATTTACTACTGGTGTTGCAAAAAAACAGGCCGGCATTGACCGTAATAAAAAATCAAAAAAACTTCTTTATTTTTGCTTGCAAGAGAATACCTATGGAAATTACTAACTGCAAGCGCAAAAAATTCT
>JBECKY010000056.1:0-55517 GCA_040235475.1 Pseudomonadales bacterium | reverse complement strand
AAGGGCCAGGAAAATGAAGCCTTTGGTTCGACAGCCTGTGAAGGCGGCAACGGTTACGAAGGTTATGCGGAGCTGACGGGTGTTGACCTGAACAAAGTTATTGTCCATGAAAACAGCGGTTCAGGTGATGTAAGCGCGTGCCTAGACCAGTTGGATGACGCCAACTTCTGGGCGCTGGGCGTGCAAAGCCTTGAGAAAGATTCCAGCAAATGGAGTTTTATCAAGTTGAACGGGGTTGAGCCCACACTGGCGAAAGTGGCCTCTGGCGAATACTTCGATTGGGCCGCCACCACCATGCAATGGCGTAACCAGACCGTTAACGGTGTGCCCTCACCGGCCGGTGACCAGTTAGCCATTCTGAACCAGGTCAGGAGTAATGCCGGTAACCCAATCATTGCTGATGGGATTAACGATGGCGTGAACCAGGGTTTCGGTGCCACCGGTCTTCTGGCCTTGAGCACGACAGCCGGTGTTACAGTACATCCCTTTAATGCCGATGCCCCGGTTATGCAGTATACCCGTCAAGGCTTAACCTGTGCAGTACAAAGTGCTACGGGTGGTAATGTAGACTTTGACCTTTAAAAAAGCTGTTTACCAAGGCTGGTAAGCGAGAAGCAACAGCAGGGATGCTTTAAAAGGATCATTGTTTAAATCCCTTCTTGTTTTTAAAGAGTCCGGCGCCGCAATGGGGTCGGGCTCTTTATATTTTCAGTTTCCCTCGCTGCTGTCACAGCGACCGTTTTTTTTCCGAATGTTCATACTACAGAAATATTACAAGGCTACAGTGCCGCGCGGGTATTCAGGTTGCTATCTATAGTTGTTATCAATTAAAGGACCGCCAATGGTGCTTATACGTTGCAAAAACCATTACACAAACGGTGGTAAGGCCGTTTTTCTTCATTTACTTGTTCTGGCATGGTTTTTTTTCATTGCTGGCGGGGGGCATGCTGAGGGTATGCCGGTACAGCAAAGCCCGCTATTGGAGGACACTGAACTAAGGGTAAAACCTGCAGAGGCCGTAAAAATCGATATCTGGGAATACCAGATAGAGGGCAATACTCTGCTGGACATCAAAACCATCGAGCTGGCTTTGTACCCCTTTTTAGGTGCGGCACGCTTGCTCAGTAGCATTGAGGAAGCGGCGGATAATTTGGAAGCGGTCTATAAGTCCGCCGGTTACGGTGCTGTCTATGTGGATATTCCTGAGCAGGATATTACCGATGGTCGGGTGACATTAAAGGTGGTTGAAGCCAGTCTGTCGCGCTTTAAAGTCAGTGGCTCCCGTTACCATTCCATTGCCCGGATTAAAAGTTTTTTGCCTTCTTTGCAGCAAGGTGAGTCGGTGCATTTGCCCAGCCTCAGGGAAGACATCAATACGCTTAATCAGCAAACTGCCAACCTGCGGGTGACCCCAGTGCTTAAGCCCGGCAAGGTTCCCGGGACCATGGAAATGGATATAAGGGTCAAAGATAAGTTGCCGGTGGCCATTGGCCTGGAAGTTAATAATTACAATTCCCTGAACACCACCCGTTCCCGGTTAGCGGCCAGTTTCGGTTATGAGAACTTATGGCTAAAAAATCACAGTGCATCCCTGCAGTGGCAAACCACCCCGGAGGACACCGAGGAGGTGAAGGTGTTGGCCGGTACGTATATTTTGCCGGTTTTTGCCGACAGCCGTTTGGCGGTTTACGGGGTAAAATCCGACAGCCTGATTTCTGCGGTTGCTGATGTTGCGGTGGTGGGCGCCGGTAACATAGTCGGTGTCCGTCTGGTACAGCCATTGGCATCGGTGCAGCGGTTTCTGCACACTCTTTCCCTGGGTTTAGATTTCAAGGACTTCGATCAAAGCGTTGTGTTGCTGGGTGCTGATGAAATCACCACACCGATCCAGTACGCAAGTTTTGTTGGCGTTTACAATGCCACCATGCTCAGGCCTGAATCCAGCACCAAGGTGGGGGTGTCACTGGCAATGGGCTTGCGCAGCCTGATCGATGAAGATGCCGAGCAGGAGTTTCGAGCTAAACGTTTTCTGGCTTCGCCAAGCTTTAAACACCTGCAATTCAGTATCAAGCGGGAGGATCGCCTGCCTCGTAAATGGCTGCTGAACAGTCGTATCAAAGCCCAGGTTGCCGATAGCCCATTAATCAGCAATGAACAGTTCAGCCTCGGTGGCTCGGAAAGTGTGCGCGGTTACTTTGAATCCCAGTCGTTAATGGATAACGGCGTGGCGGCCTCGCTTGAGTTGGAAAGCCCGAGCATATTCCCGAAGGTTAAAAAAATAAGATCCTTCCGCAGCCATGTGTTTGTTGATATCGGCAGTGGCTATTTGAAAAGCCCTTTGCCCGGTCAGCAGGAACACTTTGATTTGTCCGCGGCAGGCCTGGGTTTCAGGCTGGCCGCGGATAAGGTGTTTTTCCTCAGTGCCAGTGCCGCGTACCCTTTGAAAGCCGCTACAGAGGTTGAACAAGGGGAGTGGCGCTTTGGCTTGCAATTGCTCGCCGATTGGTAAACAAGGAGAAAGCTCACTGATCATATCATCAAACTGTAATCGTTCTTTAACAATTGAGTGTCATGATGCGCCGATTGCTATCCGGCAAGACTTCATGCTTGATCACACAGTTATTAAAGCCTGATATTTAATCTGATCCATTGATTACCTCCAAACTTGAAATTTATGAAACGAAGGGCAGTTAAAAATAATGTTTGCCATGGCCTGGCTGTTATTCTGGTAGTGACCCAGGAGTTTTTGTTACCTGCCCAGGTTGTGGCGGCACTGAACCAGGCTTTGCCGGTGCCCCATGCTGAAAAATTTGTTAGCCATGGCCAAGGCAATATTGATGCTGAAATACTGGGTAATCAAATGGTTGTGCACCAGCTTTCTGATCGCGCCGTGTTCCAGTGGGACAGCTTTAATATAGCCAATGGCTACGGTGTTCATTTTGATCAAAATAGCCCCGAAGCCATTGCCTTGAACCGGATTTTCCAGGACGACCCGAGTGTTATTGCCGGCCGGCTCACCGCCGATGGCAGCATCTACCTTATCAACCAAAACGGCATTATTTTCGACAGTGGTGCGCAGATTGATGTGGGTTCCCTGATTGCATCAACACTGGATGTGGATGATGACTTGATTATGAACTCCTCCATTACTCAGGCTATTGAACAAAAAGAAGCGGCCTTTTTTAAAGGAGATCAAGAAGTTATCGGCGATATTCTGGTTATGAAAGATGCCAGTTTGAAGGCGGGTGAAAACGGCCGGATTTTTCTCTTTGCGCCCAATATTGAAAATAACGGCTCGATTACAAGCCCTAAGGGGCAGAGTATTTTGGCGGCAGCTGAGAAAGTATACCTGGCGGCCTCAACGGATAAGGACTTTCGTGGTTTGTATGTTGAAGTAGATCAGGGCGGGCAGGTGACCAACAACGGGCTGATTACCGCCGAGCAGGGCAACATTACTTTGATGGGTTTGGCGGTGAATCAAAACGGCCGGGTCAGGGCAAGTACCTCGGTGGATTTGAACGGTTCAATTCGTCTGCTGGCTCGCGATAGCGTAAAGTTTGAGACCTTGGGTGATCTTGTTTCCACCGGCAAAGAGACCGAGTTGCTTCTGGGTGTTTCGGCTCTTGATGGTGTGGATCTTAAAACCAGGGCCGCCAGAGAAAGTATCATTCCTTTGGCCACGCGCAGCGGCTCAGTAGTACTGGGAGAGAACAGCTTGACCCAGGTGAGCATTCAGGAACTGCCGGATCAGAATACTCCGGGTGTTAACAAGGCCGTGCCGGATATTGATTCGGATACGGGCAGTGCTAACACACTCACCTCCATGGTAGAGGTGGTAGGTGGAGACATTAGGCTGGAGAAAAACGCTCACATTGTCACCCCTGGCGGCAAGGTGGTGATTCTGGCCACAGATAATCCTTCCAATCCAGCCGTAAACAATAAAAACAATGACAGCCTGATTGTGATGCAGGAGGGCAGTTTGATTGATGTGTCGGGCACCACAACCACGGTGCTGCCGATGGAAAGGAATTCTTTGCAAGTTGAGTTGCGCGGGTTTGAGCTGCGGGATTCTCCTCTACAGCGGGATGGTGTCCTCAGTGGCGCCACTGTTCAGGTAGACCTGAGCCGTGGAGAGGATCTGGACATTGCTGATATCAGTGCCCAGGTGGCGGCAATCCCAAAAACTGCGAATGAGCATAACAGCGCTGGTGGCTCGGTGGACATTATCAGTGAAGGCGACTTTGTGTTTTCATCAGGGGCTGAAATTGACATATCCGGTGGCCGGATTCATTACAATGATGGTTATATTCAAGAGACCCGCTTGTTAACAAGAAACGGACAGAGCGTACCCATTGGCCTGGCCAATAAAGATATAAAATACCTGGCCGTTGTCGGTGATAACAGTATCTTCGATCCCGTTTGGGCTCAGGTGCAGCAGTTCGATGCCAGCGCCCTGGGTGCACAGGGTCGGTTTGTTCCAGCCTATACCCAGGGTGTTAACGCGGGTGCTGTAAATTTCAAGGTTAATAATTTTCAGTACGATGGCGGGCAGGTGCGTGCAGAGACTTACATGGATCCGAGCCGGCAAAGTGCAGTGCCTGATCGGGGCCGGTTAAATATAGATCTCAGTGCATTTAACAGCAGTCAGCAGGGTATTAAGCTGGTCAGTAATGATGCGTTTGAAGAACTGCAACAGACTTACGTTCATGGCACGCTTCGGGAAGCTGCTGATTTAGCATTGCCTGACAGTTTCTTCAACCGTTCCAGGGCCCACCTTAACGTACTTTCCAACACTGAGTTTGTGCAGACGGCCGACAGCCGTCTGGATCTTGCCCCCCTTGCGGATTTTTCTGCCACTGCCAGGCATATTCATCTGGACGGGCAGATTCGGGCTCCAGGCGGGGATGTGAATTTTTCAGCTAACAATATACAAAATCCCAATACCCATGACGAAACCCTGGTGGTCAGTGAAAGTGCAGTGATTAACACCAGTGGGCACTGGGTAAATGATTTTATTGCTGGCCAAAAGGCTGGAAGCCTGCAGCCTGAGGTGCTGGCCTTTGCCGATGACGCGGGCAGCATTACCCTGAAATCTGATGCCACCCTGGATGTGCAACAAGGCAGCCGCCTTAAAGCCAATGCCGGTGCCCATCTGGATAATAAAGGTAATTTAAGCCTGGGCAGAGGGGGGGGCATTACCTTAGCGGCTGGCCATTTTGAAAATGGTGCTGGTTTTAATGTTAAAGGCAGTGTGGAGAGTTACGGGTTTTTCGAGGGTGGTCGTCTCAGTATCTCGGCTCCAGGCTGGTATATCGGCAACCCGGGTCTGGCTGATCTCGGCGATGTCGTGACTCAAACCCCGGACTTTTTTCAGCAAGGAGGATTCAGTGCAATCAGCTTAACCGCCAGTGGTGATAGCGGTATTGTGGTGGCATCCGGGACGCAAATTGATTTGCACAGTGAGAACCTGGAGTTTACCGGTGATACCGGTTCTAGCCTGAATTTACTGGCCTCGGGCAGCGCATTGGAAACGCTGACCCAAACCGTTTTGCTGCCACAATACTTGCGTGGACCTAAAAGCTTAAACCTCCAGACCATTCAAGTCGTTGCTTCTGATCGGGCGGTAATCGAAATCCAGGAGGGTGCACTGATCCGCACTGACCCCCTGGGTGAAGTCAGCCTTGTTTCTGCAGGTGATATAGACGTAGCCGGCAGTATTCTTGCCCCGGGTGGACAGATCAACCTGGAGCTGTTTGCCGACGAAGCAGAACTTCAGGGTAACGCTGTTAAACTTCGTGCTGGCAGCTTGCTGGATGTATCGGCAATGGCACTGGCGACCACTCCCGATCCCTTTGGGTTGACACAGTATCAGTTATTTGACGCCGGTAAAATCAAGTTAAATGCCAAGCAGGGTTATGCATTGATAGAGGATGGCGCCGTGCTGGATATTTCCGGGGCAGGTCAGCGCATTCCAGACCGCTCGCGCCAGTCCAATAACCCTTCTGCCACGCTGCTGGCAGAAATGAAAACCGGTGAATTAGCAGTGACCGCTTCGGAGGGTATCTTCTTTGATGGGCAGATAAAAGCTGAGCGCTCCTCTTTAAAAACTGCGACGGGTGGCGTGGTCTCCATAACCTTGGATGAAACGCACAGGGGAGGGAGTCAAAGTGAACCATTTGCTACTTACCCGCTGATTGTACGGGTAGATGACCTGGAGCAGGAAGAGAATTTTCTTGATCAGGCCTTGATGAATGCCGGCAACCTGAAAATTGAACTGGATAGCCGTGATGATTTGAGCAATGGTGTGGCTTATATCGATATTGATACCCTCAACGAGGCCCAGTTGAGCCGGGTTAATTTAAAAGCAGTGAATACCCGCTTTGGTAAAAGCAGTGACAAAGCCTACATTGAATTTGCTACGGATAAAATCCTTACGGCCCAGCACAGCATTCGCTTAAATGCCCCCAGTATTCTTGTTGGCGATCATGCCGCGGCAGTGCAAGCGCCTTACATAGCCTTGGGTGTTGATGACTTTAGCGAGCAAAAAATTGCAACACTGGGCGAGCTGCCGGGCAGTGGCCGCTTTAGCGCTGCTGGAAATTTTATTGAATTTATTGGCAGCACAGAGTTTGCGGATGCGGATATGGTGGACATTGCCAGTCAGGGCAGTATTCGCTTTCGCGGTGTGCAAGAGGGCAATGACCGAGACCGGCTTGACGCTCGTTTGAATCTTTATGGCGATCTGAAATTTACCGCAGACCAAATTTACGCCACGTCCTTCACCGATGCTGAAATAAATCTGTTTGCTGAAAATGGCCTATTGTCCACCTGGCAAAACTTTGATGGTGAGGTTTCACCTGTTTTATCCGCTGCCAGCGCCCTGGCAGTTAATGCACCTATTATTGACCATCATGGGGTGATCAAAGCGCCTATGGGGGCTATTGATTTGAATAGCGATAGCATTACTTTGAACGCCGGCAGCGTACTGAGCGTTTCAACGGACAATCAATGGATACCCTTTGGCGTTGTCGATGCCACGAACACCTGGTTATATGATGTTAATGCCGCGAACCCTTTTGTGATTAAGCAGTTGGGTGATAAAACGATTAATTTAAATGCCGCTACCGTGACGCACAGTGAAGGTGCCACCGTGGATGCCAGTGGCGGGGGTGAAGTATTCAGCTACCAGTTTACTCCGGGCAGAGGTGGGTCGGTGGATGTGCTGGATAATGAGCACAACAACGGTGCCTTTGCCATTTTGCCTGGCTTGGATGGCGACAGCTACGCGCCCTACGATTTTCTTTATTCGGAAGGGGCTGGTATAGAAATGGGCGCGTCGGTCTATTTGTCTGGCACTTCCGGTCTGGCGTCAGGTTCCTATGCCATCCTGCCTTCGCGTTATGCTCTGCTGCCGGGGGCGTGGCTGATAACGCCACAAAGTAAGCAGATTATTTCTCCGCAGCAAGGCTTGCAGGTGGAGACTGGCGCACCTTTGGTGGCGGGCAAATACGAGGTGGCCAATACTGCTATCCAGGATAGCCAATGGTCAGCGTTCGTTGTGGAGCCGGGGGCCATAGCCTTGTCCCGCAGTGAATTAAAATTATTTTCTGCCAATCATTTTGCGGAGTTTAGCGATGGTTTGTTACCCATGGATGGCGGCGTTTTCAATATTAACGCAACGCAAAGCCTGGATCTGAGCGGGCAGATTAAAACCCAGGCTGTCAGGGGAGGCAACGGCGGTGGTTTGAGCATACAGGGAGCCGACATTCTCGTATCCGAAGAGAGGGTGGATGATTTTGATGGCTTTCAATTTAAAGCAAGTGAATTAAACGAGCTTGCTGTGGGCAGCATTCTGTTGGGTGGCAGCAGATCGGTAGCGGAAAACGCTCAGGGTTTTGATTTGACCGTTAGCAGTGAAAAAATCGTTATTGACGGCAGCTCGCACCTGGAGGTGGCTGAGTTGTTGCTTGTGGCCCGGGATCAGATTCAAGTAAGGGCGGGGGCAAGCATTAACGCTGTCAAGGCCAGTAGTAATCGCAACAGCAGTTTGCAGCTAAACGGAGACAGTGCCTTGTTGCAGGTTTCTTCTGTTGACGCTTTCAATGTAAATCGCAGCAACAGCACTGGCGCAAAAGGTACATTGCTGATTGAAGAAGGCGCCACGGTATTTGGCAGCGGCGCACTGGTGATGGATGCCTCGTTAAAAACGGACTTGTCCGGTGGCTTTGATACCACGGGAACTTTATCGTTTGGTGCGCAACGAATCATTTTAGGGGGTGAGAAAGACCCGGCATTGTTACGTGGTTTGCAGTTGAGTCAGGCTTTGTTGAACAGTACCCGCGCCACGGATTTTGTGTTTTCCAGCCTGAGTGAGATTGAATTTCGGGATTCGGTGGCTCTACAGGCCGACAATATTGATTTTGATACATCGGGTTTTATCAATGGCAGTGGCAAGGACTTGAAGATTGAATTTCAGGCTGGCGATACGCTGACTTTTGCTAACAGCGGGAACAGTGGGCTTAGTGAAAACAGCGACAATGTTGTCGGTTCAGTATTAAGCTTCAGCGCCAATAAAATGCTTGTGCAAGGTGACGAGGCGGGCGGAGAAAACGAGGGTATAGCCAGCAGGCTTGTCATCAAGGGCTTTGAGAACAGCGTATTCAATGCCGACAGTGGTCTGGTATTTGCTGGTACCGGTGAATTGCAAGCCGGTGGCGATGTGCTGATTAAAGCGCCGGTGATTACCGCTGAAAGCGGGGCGGTCTTTGATCTCGATGCAAACGGGGATTTGCATCTGCTTGTCGCAGGCCAAACCGATGCATGGCTTGAGGGGGGTTGGGGTGCGCAAGTGAATTTCCTCGCCGAAAGTATTTTTCTGGACTCCACCGTGCAGTTACATTCCGGCAGCTTTAGTGCCACGGCCAGAACAGGTGATGTAAGCCTGGGTGATACAGCCCTGGTGGATGTGTCGGGCCAGTTGTTGAACCTCGACGGTGACATAAGAGTGAGTGATGCCGGCCATGTGTCTTTTGTCAGCGAACAAGCCGATGTGATTTTCAGTGACAGTGCTGTGATTGATCTGTCGCCGGTGGAAAACCCTCTTGCCGGCAATTCGGCGCAATCGGGTACTTTGAGTCTTAAAGCGACTCAAGGCCAGGCATTGCTCAATGGCAGTCAGATTGTCGTTAATAGTGGCAGTCAGGCAGCGGAAGCGAATACCTTGAATACCGGGGGGCATTTTATCTATGACGTCGGCAGCAACGATCAGTGGGTGGATGTGTTTAACAGCATTGAGAACGCCGGGTTTAACGGCAGTATTAGCTTGAGATTGCGAAACGGCGATATTGATCTCGCAGAAGATCAGCAGCTAAGCGCCGACAATATCAGTGTCAGCGCAGATCAGGGTGCCATCCGTGTTGCCGGTTTGCTGGATGCCTCCAGAGCAGAAGAAGGCGGTGCCATTTATCTGGCCTCAAAGGCGGATCTTGAATTGGCGTCGACAGCCCGCTTGTTTGCCCGGGGTAATGGTGATGCTGCACAGGGTGGCCAGGTTGATCTTGTGGCCCGCGAGGGTGGCATGAAATTTGACTCTGGTGCGGTTGTTGATGTCAGTGGCGGCCAGGGTGAGGGCCGTGAAGGCGGCAGGTTCAGTATCAGCGTGCCTTACCTTGATAATGGCAGTGCAGAATATATGCAATTGAATGATCAGGGCCTGAGTGTTATCGGGGCTGAGGTCGTTAGCGTTAAGCCCCGCTTGAGTTATCAGGCAGACAGTGTCGATAACGCCTTGTTGGGCCAGATAAAAACGGACCTGGTAAGCTTTAATAACAACAGGGCGGCCTTGTTATCCCAGCTTGGGGGTTTAGCTGACATGGCCGGATTAAGCCTTTTACCGGCAGTGGAAGTTTTCAGTATGACAAATATCGGCGTGGATACGCTGGTTGATTTTAATGAGTGGCGAAAGCACGACAGTATAGAGCGGGGGCTGTTGACCCTGCGGGCCGCTGAAAATCTGGAGGTCAAGCAGAGTATTTCTGACGGTTTTAATATTGAATCCACAATTGTATTTCCCAACCCTGTACCAGTGTTGACATCCACCCTGATTGACACCGATTCCTGGAGCTATCAATTTATTGCCGGCGCGGACTTAAGCAGTGCGGATATCAGACAAACCCTTGACGGGCAGGGGAGCTTTAATCTGGCAGCTGAAACCCTGGTGCGCACTGGCACTGGCGACATGGATTTTTATCTTGGTCATGACCTGAATTTTGCCGACGATACGGCAAGGGTTTACACCGCCGGTAAAACCACATTAAAACCGTATTTGCAGTTAGGCAGTGAAGTATTACTTGCTGATTCAGGCACCTTGAACCCTGTGGATCTGGCGGGCAAAAATTTTGCCGATGGCCGGCTGTATTACCCCTTTGGTGGTGGTGATATCAATATTCAAGTGGGTGGCGATATTAACGGCGCGGGTGCTGAACATATTCACAGTGAATGGCTTTATCGTTTGTCAGGAGAAAATAATTTTGGTTTCTTTCTGGGCAGTGGTTTGAACTTCAGAAAATACGTCACCACCTGGGGGATCAACTACGATTTGTTTAATCAGGGTATTGGTGCCCTGGGTGGAGGAGACATCAGTATCAGCGCTGCCGGTGATATCGTCAACCTGGGTGTGGCCATGCCCACGACGGCGATGCAGATTGGCGCCAACCCCGACACCCATGGTCAAGGTGCCAGCAATGAAATCCTGCTGCAGGGTGGGGGCGATCTTGATATCAGTGCGGGGGGCAGCATTTTATCCAACCATTACTTTGTTGACCGGGGAAGCTTGCGGGTTGAGGCTGGTTTGGATATTGGCCGCGCAGACAGTAAGTCACTGGGGCTGATGGTGGCCCAGGGTGAAGGCCTGGTGCAATTAAAGGCCGGTCGGAATATTGTGCTTGAGTCGGTGGTGCAAAGCAGTCTGGTGCCCGTGAGTAAAGCCCAGTTAAGTATGCAGGATAAACAGGATAACCTGTTTTTTAATCCGGCAGTGAATCGTCTGAGCGTGGAGAGTTTGTACGGTGATATTGAGTTGAGCTTTGCCACCGATAAAATTCGTAAAGTATTTGATCCTGTTTTACAGGCGCGGACGCAAAATAATTATCGCTTCTTTGCCTTGGCGCCAGCACAGTTTGAAGCTACTGCTTTTAACGGCAGTATCCTCTTCAGCAGTCCAAATGTGAATTTAAATACGCTTTTACTTGCACCTTCAGCGGAGACTGAATTGAGTCTGCTGGCAAGACACAGCATAGCTAAAAAAACCATAGAAAATATAACAGTACCTGGGCAGCTGGTCATGTCCGAGCTGAACCCAGAGTTATTGCCGGGCTTTGATGAGGCCCTGAGCATAGACCTTGACAATGGACTTGGCATTAATGTCTTTGGGGCAAGTATAGGTTCTTTAAGTGCTGAGCTGGGCTTTTCGGGTGCTCAAACTTTATTTACTGAAAATCCTGGTCTGTTCAGTGCTAGTTCAAAACCAGTGCATATTGTTGCGTTGGAGGGCGATATCGGCTCTAAAGAAAGCTTAATTTTTTCCTTATCAAAAACAGCAAGAATTATGGCTGGTAATGATATTGTGAACCCACAATTTTATTTACAAAACAATTTCACCAGTGATCAAAGCCAAGTGCTTGCCCAGCGAGATATTGTAGTCAACACCTCCCGCAGTGCCAGTGGTGTTTTGAACAGCAGTGGTGTTATTGCAAAGGGCATACGTATTGAAGGGCCAGGAGACCTGCAGGTGATCGCGGGGCGTAATATTGATCTGGGTTTGTCAGCAGGTATTTTAAGCGTGGGTGATGGGCTGAACCCTTCACTGCTTGATCATGGCGCGAATATCTGGGCCTTGGCTGGGATGACGACAGATGCAAATTTTGATGCTTATCTTGAGCGTTACCTGGCAAATGACAGTGAAAATGGTGAAGTTTTTATCGATCAACTTAAAGCCAGCGGCCTGTTAAGCCTTGAGGTGATCAGGTCGGTGAGTGGGGAAAGTTATTCAGAAGACAGCCAGGCTGTGGATATTTTTAACCAGCTGTCAATGGCGCAGCAAAAGGCGGTGGCCCTGCATGTGGTGAAAGAGGTGGCGCCCGAAAGTTTGGCACAGCAATGGATTATCAGTGATTTCTTTCAGCAACTCAAAACGGCCGGCACTCAGGATGCCACGGGTGATATAGAGGATCCTCAGCGGGACGGGTTTGTGCGAGGGTTTGCGGCTATTGATACCTTGTTTCCCGGTGATCAGTGGCAGGGGGATATTAATCTTGCTTTCAGTACTATTCAGGCACAGGACGGCGGCAATATCCACTTGCTCACGCCTGGGGGTGGAGTGGATGTGGGTTTGCCGGTAACCATCCCTGGTTTTAATAAAGGCCCGGCGAGCCTCGGGATTATCTCTTTTGCAGACGGTGGTATTTTTGGCTTTGCCGATGACAGCATTAATGTCAATCAGTCCAGAGTCAAGGCCCTTGATGGCGGGGATGTTCTGCTATGGAGCTCAGAAGGCGACATCGATGCCGGTCGGGGTTCGAAAACAGCTTTGGCCGTATCCCCACCCCTCATTTCCGAGGATGAAGACGGCAATATTCAAGTGATTTTCCCTCCGGCGGTTGAAGGTAGTGGTATACAAACAACCGTAAGCACACCCGGCAGAAAGCCTGGCAGTGTATTTTTATTTGCTCCGCAAGGTATTGTCGATGCTGGCGATGCCGGTATTGCCTCCAAAGGGGACGTGTTAATTGCGGCTGAGCAGGTGGTGAATGCCGATAATATTGATGTCGGTGGTGTTTCCATTGGTGTTCCTGCTGCTACCGGTGTGTCTGCCAGTGTAGCCGGGCTGGGTGGTTTAGGCACATCTGCTGCCGACTCTGCCGTTGAAAATATCAGCGAAGGGGCTGAGGGTGATGATGCCCAGCGCCAAGTGGGGTTTTTGACAGTGGAAATTATTGGTCTGGGTGATTAGCTGGTTGACCAAAACATCAAGATTATTGCCTTTAATCATCAGGGCAAAGGATAGGTCCTTGATGAAAGCTTCGTAAATTTTTAATCAGGTGGGTGCTATGAATGGCATAAAACAAGTTCGGAAATTTTGTTATGTAATGGCTTTGTCGCTGGCTGTTTTGCCCGGTCTTGCGGCGGCGTGGTGGCAGGATGACTGGCCGTATCGGTTACCGGTTAATATAGATGCTACAAAGCTTAACGCCTCTGCTGATGCAGAGGGTGGCTTAAGCAATGTGCCGGTTTTACTGCGACTGCATGCCGGGAATTTTGAAGATTTTTTCCTGTTAAAAGAAGACCTCAGTGACTTACGCTTTATTGCCGGCGATGATAAAACCCCGTTAAAGCATCACGTTGAACATTTTGATTTGCTGAATCAAATGTTGTTTGTTTGGGTGCAAGTGCCGAAAATCACACCCGGTGTGCCGACAGAAAAAATCTGGCTGTATTACGGTAATACTAAAGCCGTAGCAAATGAAGATGCAGCGGGGACCTTTGATGTAAATGAAGTGCTGGCGTTGCATTTTTCCAAAGAGGATGGATTGCCGGTAGATAAAACTGCTTATTTAAACCCATTGATAGACAGTAAAGTCGAGATCAATGCGGCCTCGCTTATTGCCGCAGGTGCCAGGTTCGCAGAAGGGGGTATTAGCATTCAGGATACTCCCGCGCTTGCAATCTTGAGTGACAGTGGCGCAAGTTATTCGATGTGGGTCAAACCCGCTGGCTTGCAAAATGATCGCTACCTGTTATTTAAAGGCCTTGGGGCAAATACACTGACGTTGGGTGTGGATGGCACCATGGTTTATGGCCGTTTACAAAATGGGGGTTCGGTGTTTGAAACGCCCCGCACGGCAAACCTGACATTGGACAGCTGGCAGCATCTGGCTTTGGTAGTAGGCAGCGAGGCCATGTCGATTTACCTCAATGGCAACTTACAGGCCACGGTGCCGGTTCAACTCAGCGACATAGGTGGAACAACTTTTCTGGGCAGTGACAGTAACAATAGCCGCAGGTTTGTCGGGGAGATGGACGAGGTTCGCTTTAGCAAAGTGGCCAGGCCAACTGCCTGGCTGCAGTTGGCCGCCATTAACCAGGCCCCCCAGGATTTATTGTTATCACCTTTGCCCGGTGAGAAGCTGGGTGGCGCCTCCGGCGGGAATGGTTTTTTTGCGGTGATTTTTCGAAGCACTGAAGCTTCAGGTTGGACTATTATCATGCTGCTGGCGATGATGGCCATGGTCAGTTGGGGGGTCATGGTGGCAAAGGCCTTGTATATTCATTATGTGCTGCGTGATAACCAGCGGTTTTTGGAGGTTTACCAGTCCCTGGGCAGTCAGGACCCGATGGTGCTTGATGCCGAAGAAAACCAAGAAGAAAAAGCATTGGATAAAATGCCGATTACCCAGGCCTTGTTTGGCAAGCATGATCATTTTCAAAGTTCGCCCATTTACCACATGTTTCATAGAGGCATACAGGAAGTAAAGCTACGTCAGGGTCGGGCAGCGGGTGCTCAGGCGAGAGGTTTATCAGGCCATGCCATTGATGCCATTCGAGCTGCTTTGGATGCGGATTTAACCCGGGAAATTCAAAAGCTCAATTCTCAAATGGTGCTGTTAACCATTGCAGTAAGTGGCGGCCCTTTTCTGGGCTTGTTAGGCACCGTGGTTGGGGTGATGATAACCTTTGCCGCCATTGCGGCCACGGGTGATGTCAACATTGCTGCCATTGCGCCGGGGGTGGCGGCTGCCCTGTTGACTACCGTGGCCGGTTTGGTGGTGGCTATTCCAGCCTTGTTTGGTTACAACTACCTGAGTTCCAGGGTGAAAGAAGTGATTGTTGATATGCGGGTTTTTTCCGACGAATTTATTACCAGGCTTGCGGAATTTTACGGCGAATAAACAAAGAGGTTGCGATGAAAAATTATGATGAGCTAGAGGTTTACGATGATATTAATGTAACGCCAATGCTGGATCTGTCTTATGTGCTGTTAATTATTTTTATTATTATGACCACTGCAACCGTACAGGGCATTACGGTGAATTTACCCAAAGCCAGCAGTACCCCCAGTCTGGCCCAGCCGAAAACCAAAGCAGTGACCATTACCCAGGATGGCACCATTTATTTAGATACTTATCCGGTCAGTATGCAAGAGCTGGAAAGCCTGTTACAGCAGTACAAAGCGGTGGATCCCGGTCTCCCGGTGGTGATTAAAGCAGATGCTCTAATCCAGTACCAACGCGTAGTGGATGTGCTGGACTTAATGGGAAGGTTGGAAATTTATCAAATCGGCCTGGTAACCAAGAAGCTTGTGAAGTGATTCTTTTGGTTAAACGAGTACTCAAGAGCTGAAATGAAAGCATCGAGTTTTGCAAAAAAATTACCTTTAATTTTGCTGGTGTTGGTTTTATTGATAACGGCAGGTTTCGGTTATTTAATTAAAGATTTTTTACAGGATAAGCCCAAACCCAAGAAAATAGTCCAACAGGTTACAGTTCTGTTGCCACCGCCTCCACCGCCACCCCCTGAAATTGAGCCGGAAGAAGTTGAACCGGAAATTGAGGAAGAAATTATTGAGGAGATGATGGAAGAAGCCATGCCAGAAGAGCTGGGCGAATCCTTGAGCGATGATTTGGGTTTGGATGCTGATGGCAGCGCCGGTACGGATGGTTTTGGTTTAAAAGCTCGAAAAGGTGGGCGGGGGTTTCTGGGCGGTGGTAGTGCTTATGCATCTCAAGTGCAGACGACAGTTAACGACCTGATAGCCAATCACAGTGAATTACCGTATAGAAATTTTGAAGGTCTATGCAAGGTCTGGTTTGATAAAAAAGGCAGGCTGGAAAAATTTGAGCTGGTGAATTACTCCGGTGAAAAGGATGTGAAGCAGACCCTGGTGGAGCTGATGATGGCGAGGTTGGAGGTGAGTAATGGCCCGCCTTTGGAAATGCCTCAGCCGATTAAACTTAGATTAAGAAATGAAATTTAATTGTTAGGAAGTTTCAAATTATGCAAGGTTCAAAGATTGTATCTGCGGTATGGTTGTGTTTAATGCCGGGATTATTAACTGCAGAAGAAGCCTCGACGTTAGCGCCGGTGTCGCAAAACCATAGCAATGGTAGTGTTGTTAATGAAACCGTGGATACTGCTGAGCTGATTCATATTTTAATTAAAGAAGGTGTACTCGAAGAAAAAAGACTGGAAGAGTTGCTAAAAGAGGCAAAGCAACAAAAGGCCAGGGATTATAATGCTGCCATTGAAACAGTCGCCGAGAAAGATCTGGAGCGTGAGGACAATGGTCACCAGCAAAATGGAAAGGTACGTGTGCCTTACATTCCTGCTTATATAAAAGATGAAATTCGTGACCGCGTGCGTTCAGAGTTGCGTGAAGAAGTGGTTGCCGATGTGATGGCCCAGGCCAGAAAAGAAAGCTGGGGCGTGCCTGGCACTAATCCTTCATGGACGAAAAAAATCAAACTCTCAGGCGATATTCGTTTGCGTGCCGAATCGATCCAATTTGCCGAAAAAAACTCCCTGCAAGATATCGATGGCGATCCTATTCTCTACCTGGACTATACTGCTATTAATGATGCCGGAGGTGTCTTAGCCGCGGGCGAAGATGCTTTTTTTAATATTACCCAGAACCGGGATCGCTTGCGTTTAAGGGCCCGCTTAAATGTAAAAGCTGAAGTCACCCCAGGTATAGAGGCGGGGATGCGTATTGTTTCGGGAAATATTGATGATCCGGTTTCTGCGAATGAAACTCTAGGTGACTATGGTAGTGGAATTGATATCAGCCTGGACAGAGCCTACGTTAAATACAATAACTACCTTAATACCATTGAACTGTTTGGCGGGCGATTTGCTAATCCTTTTTTTAGTACCGACCTGGTTTGGGATAATGATTACAACTTTGAAGGACTGGCTGCCACATACTGGTACTTGCGCTCTGATACTTGGGATCAAGATGATATATATTTTGACCCTTTTCTGACGCTTGGGGTTTTTCCGTTAAAAGAGCTTGAGTTAAGCAGTAATGATGCTTGGTTGGTAGCGGCGCAAACAGGGGTTAATTTTACTCCTGCAAGCCAAAATATTTTAACCATGGCATTGGCTTATTATAATTTTATTGATATTCATGGAGAAAGAAACTCTTTAAATTCCATAGAGAATAATGTTACCGCCCCGGAATTTTTTCAGAAAGGCAACCTGGTTTTTGATATTAGTAATGATAGTGATCCAGATACTCAGTTGTTTGCATTAGCAGCCGATTATGACCTTGTTAACCTGACCCTTGAATATGATATTGCCCGATTTGCCCCGCATCATATTATTGTAGGTGTTGATTATGTCAAAAATATTGGTTTTGATGTGGCTGAAATTGCGCAAAGAGCCAAGGTTTCAGAGTCTGTTGTGCTGGAACGTGTCGATGGCTACAGTGTCAAAGTGGTGTATGGCTGGCCCCAGGTGACGAAACGCAGAGACTGGCAAGTGGAGTTTATTTATAAAAACCTTGAACGTGATGCCGTGGTAGACGCTTTTACTGATTCTGATTTTCATTTGGGTGGTACCGATGGCAAAGGTTTTATTTTTAAGTATAAGTATGGTCTTGCTGAGAATACCAGCCTGGATTTCAAATGGTTAAACTCTGATGAGATTGATCTTTTACCTTTTGGTGTGGATATTTTTCAGTTAGATATCGTCAGTAAATTTTAACGGAGAACGATTGTGGATATAACATTCAAGCTTGGCATTCTGTTGCTTTGTCTGCTGCTCAGTGTTGGGGCCAAGGCTGATCAGAAGGCGCTGGAAAATGCGCTGGCAAAGGCGCAGTACATGTTGCGGCAAGTATCGGCTGAAAAAGCACAACTACAAAAAGATATTGACAGTTTAACCAAGGAAGTTACGCAGTTGAAAAAAAATTCAGAAAAACAGTTGGTTAAGTCTGAAAAAAACACCAAGGCGGTGGCAGAAAAATTTAGCAAATTATCAGAGATGTATGAAGAGCTCTATAACCGTCATGTGGATTTAGCTAAAGAGAACCGCCAACAGGTCATGCAGCGTAATGAGCTAAGTGAAAAATTGCAGAGTTTGGCAGACAAACACGACTTGTGTATTGCTAATAATCAGCAGCTTTATGATATGAATGAGGATTTGGCAGCTAAGTTTAAGAAAAAAGGCATTTTCGACATTATCAAGCGCCATGAGCCGTTCACTGGTATCGCCAAAGTGCAAATGGAAAATTTACTTGAAGGTTATGCTTATGATCGGGAAGGTTTGTTAATTACCGAAGACTATGGTAAAGAGGCCTTGGCTTCCCAGTAGCTAAGCAAACCTGAAAGTATTCAGGTGTCATCGACAGCCGAAGGGCAACGGCTTGCTTTTTAATCTTGAAAACTCACCATCTAAAGCGAAGAGACCTTAGGGCCTGATTTTTAAGGGTTAATTTTTGAGGTTTTATCTTTCTCTGGCCGCTTTTATGACAGCCGGCAAAAGCTGTTCCCTTGCTTTTGCTGAATTTTATCGCATTGAAATAAAATTGTAACAAATTCCATGTACTTTACTTGCACTTTAAATAAACAGGCTGAAATAACTGTCTATGCGCTGTAAAAAAGTATTTGCCTTGCAACACCTGATTTGTATCCTTGGCTTGCTGTTAAACACAGGTTTAAGCCATGGAGAAGAGCATGCCAGGGGTGGTGAGGGGGAAGCCGTTCGGCAACATGAAAAACCAGAAGCAATAGTCGCACGATCCTTACCTGCTGATGGCTACGATATTCAGCCAGGTGATATTTTGCAGATATCCGTCTGGAGAGAGGAAGACCTGCAGCGAGAAGTTTTAGTCAGTCCAGATGGTTATATTTCATTTCCGTTAGTTAATCATCTTAAAGTGCTTGGTAAGTCGCCTCAATTTGTCCAACAGGAGCTAAAGGAAAAGTTATCTGTATTTATTCCTGATGCCAGCGTTAATGTAGCGCTCAAGCAGGTGGTTGGAAATCGGTTCTATGTTATTGGCCAGGTAAACCGCCCTGGTGACTTTGTGATGAGCCAGAGCGTTGACGTGCTGCAAGCCTTGAGTATGGCCGGAGGTGCCTCCAGGTTCGCAAAATTGAACGATATTTTAGTATTAAGAAGAAACGATGGTCGACAGCAGGCCATCAAGTTTAAATACGGACAAGTAGCGAAAGGAAAAAAACTTAAGCAAAATATTCTGTTGCAAAGTGGCGATGTGGTTCTGGTCCCTTAATGCCTGGGGAAGAAGGTAAACGACAAATAAACAAAACCAATAGTGGGCTTTGTGATGAAAAAAGGCCAGTTGCATGGTGAGCAAAAGAACTTATTGTCTTGTCTGGGCGTTGTTGTCTGGTTTACAGGTTGGTTATGCCCGGGCAGAGTTGTGGCAGGCCCAGCAAAAAGTCGTTCTTGGTGCCAGATATGACACCAACCTGACTTTAAGCAGTACCAATACCATAGAAACTCAAGGCAGGGACTTGCAGTGGCTTGGGAAGTTAAGCAGAGAAACTGAAACCGATGCATTCTCCAGTCAATTGCAATTAAGATCTGCTGCCAGAAATGCTGGTGAGGGTATTTACGACAGTGATGATCAAAAGGCCGAACTGGCGTACCAAAAAAATTGGCTGAATCATGGAGTGTCGATAGACATTGATTATATTCGAGACACGACCCTGGCAACCGAGTTTCAATTAACCAGTGCCAGAATTTTTAATGTACGTAAAAGAAGGGAAAAATTCACTGGCAATCTACAGGCGTATATTGATGTTTCGTCGCGGGATAAGTGGATATTAAATTACTCCCAGGGTGAAACACAGTATAGAGACAGCGGTATATTGCTTTCAGCCTTAAATGACTTCAGCCAGCTCTCTGTTAGTAGTCATTGGCAACGCTCGATAACACCAAATTTTACCAGTCGGGCAACAGTGTTTCAGTTTGAAACTGAAGTATTTGATATAACCAATGAATCAAAAACTCATGGGCTTCAACTGGGTTTTATTTATGAACTTTCGGCGCTTGCTTCTTTGGATGCATTGGTGGGCTATAGAGAAACCAGCAGGGTCGTTGATACTGGCTTTAACCGAAAAGATAAAGCAGACGGAAAGGGCAACGTTTTTGAATTTAATTACAATTACGATCTTAAAACCAGCAGTGTGCAATTAGGGATATCTCGAACAGTAGACCCTGATGTCTCTGACGGGGATCTGCTGGAAAAAACTCAGGCGGCGGTTTCTTATAGTAAGCAGTGGCGGCCTTATTTTTTAACCAAGTTATCTTACTTTTTGCTAAGACAAGAGCAGGATGCTGCGGACTCAAGCCGGGTTGAGTCCGCTCAATATGCGTTGAATTTGCTTGCTGGGGTTAGCGAAAATCTTGGTATAGGATTTAGTTATCAGTATATTGAAAGAGATTTAATTGATTCTAATGACAAATCAAACGGTAATATCTATTTGATTTCCTTGGTCTATAGTGATAATGCCGGAGCTGTTTTACGTTAAATTATTTAAATAGATTTGATAAAAAAGGTTACTTAAATTGGAACAAGCAATAGCAGAACAATTTGATTTTGATCCGAAAAAAATCCTAAGGATTGTACGTCGACGTATCAAACCCATGTTGATTACGAGTACAATTTTTTTATTTGTATCTCTGCTGATTGTTATGCTGCTGCCTAAAGTCTACAAGTCAACCGCAACCATTCTAATTGAACAGCAGGAAATTCCACAGGATCTCGTCAGGTCAACCGTGACCAGTTACGCTGACCAGCGTGTTCAGGTCATTATGCAAAGAGCTATGACATTTTCCAATCTGACTCAAATCATTAAAAAGTTCTCGCTATACAGTGATATTTACAAACGTGAACCCATGGAAAAAATCGTTGCAATGATGAAAAACGATATTCACCATAATATGATCAGTGCAGATGTGGTTGACCCCAGGAGTGGTCGGCCAGTTGAGGCAACCTTGGCTTTTAGTATTGGTTTTGAAAGCAAGTCACCTAAACTTGCCCAGCAGGTAGCAAATGAACTATCGAATCTTTTTATTAATGAAAATCTTCGTACCCGTAGGGATATGGCAAATCAAACCGCTGATTTTTTATTATCTGAAAGCGAATCGCTGGAAAAACGTATTACCGATACTGAAACCAGGATGGCTAAATTTAAGGAAGAATACATGGACAGCCTGCCTGAATTGGTGGATCTTAACTTAAAGTTGATGGACAGGACTGAGCAGGACTTGCTTGAAGCAGATCGGCAAATGCGGATTTTAAAGGAAAAAAAAATCTATTTACAAGCGGAAATCGCTAAAACTCAGCCCTATTCGCCTTTATACGCAGCCAGTGGCGAGCGGGTTATGTCGCCGGACGGCCGGCTAAAAGTTCTTAAGAGCCAATACCTTTCCATGGTGGCAAGCTATTCGCAAGTACACCCCGAGGTTATAAAAATCAAGAAGGAAATTGAATCTCTGGAAGCCTCATTGGGTAGTGATAATGTAAATAGCAAGGCAGGTTTTATCGCAGACTTGAATAAACAGATACTTGAGCTGGAAGGAAGTAAATCTCAGCTATTGGAAACCTATTCAGAAAAGCACCCTGATATTGTCGAACTCAATCGTAAGCTGGATGTTTTGTATATACAACTGGCCAATTATGAAAAAAATATTAGCAACATTTCTTCTAGCAGCACAGTAAACGACGCTGATAATCCTATTTATATCCAATTACAAACCCAGCTCGATGTTGTTCGAACTGAACTGAACTCAGAAGAAACAAGAAAACAAAAACTTGAAGATAAGCTGAAAGAATACGAAAGAAGAATTGTCGAAAGTCCACAAATAGAAAAAGCTTACAGTGAATTATTAAGAAATCATCGTCAGTTGATACTGCAACACCAGGAAGTTAATTCGAAACTTATGGATGCCAATATTTCAAGGTCGATGGAGAGAGAAAGTAAAGGCGAACGTTTTACCTTAATAGAACCGGCTATGGTGCCGCAGGTTCCAGTCAAGCCGAATAGAAAAGTCCTGCTGGCGTTGGCCGTATTAGTTTCTTTATTAGTGGGTGCAGGATTGGTTTGGTTTTTAGAGAAAACGGATAAAAGCATACGCAGTTGGGAGTCCTTGTTTCAGTTGTCAGGTGTCCCTCCTTTGGCTGAAATACCACTTATATTAAATAATGAAGATATACAAAAGCAGAAAGCCCTGGTGCTGAAATTGGCTGTTTCAATCATTTTGATAATATTTTTAAGCTTGTTTATGATTAACTTTTTTTATAAACCACTAGATGTACTTTGGTTTTTGATTTGGAGAAAACTGGGGATTTTATAAAAAGATATCAATAATTTTTGATTAGATAAGCTGCAGGTTTAGTATGGAACGAATTAAAGAAGCTTTGAATAAGGCAAGAATAGAACGAAGAAACTCTTCGCATCAGGATGAAAGTAATGATTTTGTTGCTGATAGTGTTGATGGTTTTTACATCGGTGCTCATCGCGATAAAACTGTATTTGATCAATCCAGTCAATCTTTGCTGTATCCGATTCAATATTTGAAATCAATTTCTCATCCAGTAGATGCCGGTTTTTTAAAAGAAAAGCGTATTATTACTGAAAATGATCAAAGCTCAGCGGCAAGAGCTTATAGTCTGTTAAGAACAAAAGTATTGCAGAAATTAGAGGAAAATAACTGGAACTCTTTGGCAGTTGTCAGTGCTAACAAGAGTGAAGGGAAAACCCTTACGGCCATTAATCTCGCCATAAGTATTGCCCGTGACATCAAATACACAGCTTTATTGGCGGATTTTGATTTGTTAAAACCAAGCATTCATCAATATTTTGATTATTCACCTGAATATGCTCTTGAAGATTATCTGTTCAATAATATTGGCCTTAATAAAATATTAATGAATCCTGGTATAGAAGGCCTCCTGGTTTTGCCAGGCAAGCGCGAAATAAAAAATTCAGCAGAAACACTTGCGTCTCCTATTATCGCAAATCTGGTTACTGATTTAAAACATTATTATCAATCAAGAATTATTATTTACGATCTTCCACCTCTGCTTGAGGTTGATGATGCCCTGTCTTTTTCTTCTTGTTACGATGCTGTTTTGCTTGTTATTGAAGACGGCAAGACTACCGAAGATGATTTAAAACGTTTGAGCGAATTGCTTGATAGTAAACCTGTTCTTGGTACTGTGTTAAACAAATCGATTTTTTAGGCAGGGTGATTTCTAATGGATATCTTTGATGTATGAATCATTTTACAATTTTAAAGAAAAACCGTTTTCTTTACTGCCAGACCCGGACTTTCTTTATTTAAGCAAAAAGCACGAAGCTGCGTTAAATGTCCTCCAGTATGGTTTGATTAATATGGCAGGTTTTACCGTTGTGACCGGTGAAATTGGCTCAGGAAAAACCACCCTGATCAGAACCCTGTTGAATCGTATCGCTAATGATCTGGTTGTGGGATTAATATCTAATCCCCATAAAGATTTCGGTAGTTTGCTGCAATGGATTAGCCTTGCTTTTGGCCTTGAATATAAGGATAAAGAAAATATTGAATTGTTTGATAATTTAAGAAATTTTTTTATTAGCAGATATGCTGCTGGGAAACGAGTGGTGTTAATCATTGATGAGGCGCAAAATCTCAGCGTTGATACTTTAGAAGAGTTGCGGTTGATATCCAATATCAATGCTGATAAAGACCAGGTATTGCAAATAATTCTTACCGGACAGCCAGAGCTTCACTCTACTTTAAAGAAACCCGAGCTTGAACAGTTTAATCAGCGCATTGCTATGGATTATCAGCTTAAGGCTCTATCTATGGAAGAGGTTCACAACTATGTGCGGCACAGGCTTATCTGCTCGAATGGCAATGAAAATCTGTTTGACCAAAAGGCAATATCATTAATTGCTTATTATAGTTGTGGAATTCCAAGAGTGATCAATAATTTTTGTGAATTAGCCTTGGTTTACGGTTTTGCAGATGAAAAAGAGCTGATTACTGTCGATATTGCCTTGGCCGCCATAAAAGATAAAACCAAAAATAATGATATAAAAATACCACCTTTTATATTAGATGGTAAAAAAAAAGATGAAGTCGAGCTTCTTGAGTCTGCAATAAATTTGTAGGATGAAATAGGATTTTTATTATTCTTCAAGATTAAAACGTCATTCAAGTGTCATCTCTTGCTACTAAAGTAACTTAAATTTTTTTAGTTCGTCGAGTTTAGAGCATCATATGAGCGCACTGAATAGCACGGTTTGTGTCATAGGTTTGGGTTATATCGGCCTGCCTACGGCGTCGTTGTTGGGTACCAAAGGTTTCGATGTATTAGGTGTTGATACTTCTTTGAATGTAGTTGATACAATTAACAAAGGAGAGATTCATATTGTTGAGCCTGATCTGGATATTCTAGTTAAGTCTGCCGTTAATTCCGGAAATTTAAAAGCATCGCTGACCCCCATTGAAGCAGATGTATTTATTCTTTCAGTCCCTACACCGTTTATTGGTGATCATCAGCCCGATCTTTCTTTTGTTAAAAGCGCAACTAGAAGTATTCTACCCTGGCTTAAACAGGGTTGTCTTGTGATCCTCGAATCCACAGTACCTGTTGGCACCACAGAACACATCGTTGCACAAATACTGTTTGAAGAAAGTGATCTGGATAAAAACGATATTTATGTTGCGCACTGCCCCGAAAGGGTTTTGCCAGGTCATGTTCTAAAAGAGCTGGTTGAAAATGATCGAGTGGTGGGCGGTATCGATGAGGCTTCAACCGCCAAGGCGGTTGAGTTTTATGAACAGTTCGTCAATGGGAAAATATTGCCTACTTCAGCTAAAACGGCGGAAATGTCCAAACTGACCGAGAATGCGTATCGCGATGTAAATATAGCATTTGCGAACGAATTATCAATGATTTGTGATGCTGAAAACATTAATGTCTGGGAGTTGATCAATTTAGCCAACCATCATCCAAGAGTTAATATTCTCAATCCCGGGGCAGGGGTGGGTGGACACTGTATAGCCGTTGATCCCTGGTTTATTATTTCATCGCATCCTCAACATTCGCGGCTTTTAAAATCGGCGCGAGATGTGAATGACTATAAGCCGAAATGGGTTATTGAAAAAATTAGAAGCCAGGCAAATAAATTTAAATATCCTGTTATTGGTTTTCTTGGTCTGGCTTTTAAAGCTGATATCGATGATCTTCGGGAATCCCCGGCAATGGAAATAGTCAATCATTTTGTATCCAGTGATGATTGGTCAATATTGGTAAATGAACCTAATCTGAAACAGCACCAAAACTTTGATTTGCTGCCTGTACAGGAAGTCATTGATAGGTCAGACATCATTGTAATCCTTGTTGATCATAAGCCTTATAAAAGGCTAAGGGCTATGGATCTCAAGGAGAAAATCGTTATTGATACCAGAGGCGTTGTTTAATGACGCTTAAAACCCTCTCTATCTTTGGTACCAGGCCTGAAGCTATTAAAATGGCACCACTGGTTATAGCGCTGGAGAACGATGATTTTTTTGACTCTTACATTTGCGTCACGGGTCAGCATAAACAGATGCTTGATCAGGTGCTTGATTTTTTTTCTATTGTTCCAGATTTTAAGCTTGATATTATGCGGAAAGATCAGGATTTGTTTGATATAACCGCAAATGTTTTATTATCTGTTCGTGATGTGCTTCGAAGTTTAAAGCCTGACCTGGTTTTTGTTCACGGAGATACCACAACGTGTTTTAGTGCGGCCTTGGCGGCTTTTTATGAAGGTATTTCTGTGGCACATATTGAAGCTGGTTTAAGAACCGGTAATTTAGCTGCCCCCTTTCCTGAAGAGATGAACAGAACTCTTGTTGGAAATTTTGCAGGTTATCATTTTTGCCCGACTAACAAGGCAAAAAAAAATCTGCTAAAACAAGGGGTAAATGAAAATAATATTTGGATTACGGGCAACACTGTTATTGACGCTCTCAAATTGGCACTGTGTAAAGTTGCAATAAGCGATAATTGGATAGAAAAAATAGACAAAAAACTTAGCGGAATTTTAAATAATCCTTCAAGAGATTTAGTGTTAATCACCGGCCATAGAAGAGAAAATTTTGGCCAGGGGTTTCAGAATTTATGTCAGGCGATTAAGACATTGTCACTAAAATATCCCAACTGGGATTTTGTCTATCCGGTGCACTTAAACCCTAATGTACAAAAACCGGTTTTTGAAATATTGGAAAACTTAAGTAATGTTCATCTGATCAAGCCCCTGGATTATCCGTCCTTTATAGGATTAATGAACAGTTGTGACATTATCTTGACTGACTCAGGAGGTATTCAGGAAGAGGCGCCGGCGCTTGGTAAACCAGTTTTGGTGATGCGCAATGAAACCGAAAGACCTGAAGCCGTTAAAGCGGGTACGGTCAGGCTGGTAGGCACGGCGGCAGAGGATATTATTCTGAATGTTGAGGATATTATGCTGAACCCCGATGTATATCAGAAAATGTCTGAGGCGCATAATCCTTATGGAGATGGTAATGCAGTCAGCAGAATAGTGACCGCACTTAAATCTATTTATGATGACGTAGATCAAACTGCCACAAGCTTATATTCCGCAATATAAAGGCGTTCAAATTACTCTTGAGCATCGGACGTATTCTAATTTCGATTAATATTTTACTTAAATTGATATTTATTGGCTGGCAAGTTGCTTGCCGTAGTACGCGGGTCTAGAATTTATTATGCGAATGAGTGTTATTTCCCACGGATTAAATGTGGCCGGGGGGATGTCTGTTGGCCTGAATATAATTGGTGAATTGCTGCTCCAAAACCCGGAGTTTGAGTTTCAGTTTTTTGTGCCTGACTTGCAAGACTATCGCCAATTGCCTTTTACCGCTAAATCAGAAATTAACACTTATAAAAAGCGTGCAGGCACCCTTGGTAGAATATATTACGATAGTTTTGTCTTGCCCAGAAAAATAGCAGAATATTCTCCAGACGTTATTTTTGCCTTGGGCAATATAGGTCTTAGAAAGCCACCCTGTCCTCAGGCTATACTTTACCATAAAGCACACTTTGTCTATCCTGAGTTAGTCATACAAGGTAAAAACCCGGCTAAAAGCTTTAACAATAGATTAATCGCATGGCAACTTAAACATTCTTTTAAATATTCCGATTTGATTTTTTGTCAAACTGAAGTAATGAAGCAAAGAGTGAAAAGCTGTTTTAAATTTAAAAAAAGGCTTGCTTTATTGCCCAATGCCGTTTCAGAAATAATCGATATTCAATTACCGATTGAAAACAACGAAAAAATAGAATTATATAATGAAAAAACCACACTGTTATGTTTAACGCGCTATTACCCTCATAAAAATCTGGAAGCCATCGTTAACTGCTTTGATAGGTTTAAAGATGAATTAAAAGATGTTATTTGTTTTCTAACCATAGAAAAAAATCAACACAAAAATGCAGATAAACTGCTTAAAAAAATATCAGACCTTGGTTTGGAAAGAAATATTGTCAATCTTGGCCCGGTTAAACAAGAGCATTTGGCATATTATTATCGTTCTGTATCAGGACTGTTATTACCGACCTTCATGGAATCTTTTAGCAGTACTTATATCGAGGCCTTTTCTTTTGGCTGCCCGGTAATAACCAGCGATCGCGATTTTGCCCATGTCATTTGCGGTGAGGCAGCTCTGTACTTTGATCCAGATTCTGCAGAGTCTATGTATCATGCCATCAAATATTTAGTAGAAGATAAGCAAATAAGGGACAATCTGGCTAGTAAAGGCAAGGCTAGGCATCATGAGTTGGTGAAAAGCTGGGATATCATTGTGGGCGAAGCAATGACGGAAATCAGAAAAATGCTGGCCTCAGCAGCATAAGCCATTTATTTACTGCATTCGAAGCCTTATAAAGTTGTTATTAAGCGCTTCTAGCTTGTTTGGGCGCGTGCAGCCTGATTAGCGGACTTAGGCAGTAAAAAAGCTAAAAAACTCTTTTCGATTGCTGGGCTGAAATTATCCCAATCCTTGAGTGTGTGGGCATCCAAGCCAATAATAAGCTTTTTATTGCCAAATATTCCAATGGCTAAGAAACTGATTAAGGCGTGTCGCCAGTGATAACTGCTGCCTCTGGATGATTTAACATTGAGCCATTCTATGCCGTCACAAAAATACATCATTTTTAACATATCTGCCAGGTAGGTCTTGCTAGTCAGTTGCCTTATGGCAAAGTGAGGGTGCGCCCAGATAAGAGTACTGCAGTTGGCTTTAATAACAGGTAAACTGCTTATTTCTTCGCTGTTAATGCCTACATATTGCTTAAGTTGTATGGCTAGAAAATGCTGTCCCTGAACATCGTATTCAAGCCCCGCAACCATTTCACAGTCATGCCTATGCATAGCTTCGTTTAAACTCTCTTTTAGAGCCTGAAACTTCCAGCGATCAAAGGTTTCAAAATGATCAGTAATATAAAGTTTTTTTACCTGGCAACTCAGGGCTTTTAAACAGATATCGGCAGGTTCAACGTCGCAGTCATGGGAAAATTTGGTATGAATATGAAAGCGCTCATTTTGATGGGAAAAAGATTGTTTTAAAGCGCTTATAAAACGACTGATGGCAAAAGTAAGGTCAATTGCCAAGTAACACGCTGATAAAGTCAATAATATATAGCCGCCTTCAAGTTGTAATAGCAAAGATATCGGTATTGCGATTATATAAGCGAATAAAGTGAGCCTCAGGACCAGCAAAATATTATCACTGGGTAAGAGTTTGCTCAAATTTGATAATGCAATGTTCTTGCTCAAAGTGTAAATAAGCGTGTACCCCAGTGCCGGTATAATAAATATATAGAATAGAACAAGGCTGTTGAATTCATGTTTTACGAATGGGTATACCAAAGCATAACGACCGAAATACAATAAAAAGAAGCTAAACGGCCTTAGTTTGTAGGCAATCGTATTGTGTGCCGCGAAAGCAAGAAAAATTATTAACAGGATGATAAACAGTTCATGTAATATTGCCGGGGCAAGGAGAAAGTCTAGTAAGTAAAAAAGGCTCAGGGAAAAAATCAACCTTGAGACAACGGCTAAATAAAGCAGTTTTTTATCGAATAATTCGGGTGCTTGCTTTTCTAAGTTAATGCCCGATTCCTGCTCTTTTTTTAGACTCCAGAAATCATTATGAAAATAACCCAATTCATATAAGCTCAAATAAGCCAGCCAAAAAATTGTTAAATGGACGATGGAAACAAAAGCAGTGGCGCCAAAGCCTTTGGCATAAACAATGATGCTGGCTGCGATCAGCAAGTTCATTACTAGGTATATCAGCAATGTCTTGCTGGTTTTAATCCTGGTTCTTAACCAGTAGTTTAAAGGTAGTATATCTTGTGGTTTCATATTACAATTTTTTTTGGCAAATAATATAGAGAGCAAGGCCTGATTTAAAGCGGCTTTTATAATACTTAACAGCAGCAAGCGGCGATAAACAGATAAAAAGTGGTAACTTGAAGATTATTTTTTTCAGCTTTGAAATTTTTGATTCCGTATCATAAGGCCACTTGATACCAATCTTGTGTAAAAAATAATAAACACTAAAAGACAAAAAACTTAGAAAATTCAGGTCTTTCGGTTCAGCCTTAATCGAAACCGGTTTAAAGTTTAACCTGTTTAGAAACTGTTTAATGCCAGGTAAAGAAAATCGTGTTAAGTGGTTAGGCGGATAATCCCAGGAATCTCGGCCACAGGCGAGCATAATACGGTTTGGATTTGGAACAGAAAAAACTATTTTACCTTCTTTGGTCAGCATGCCAAAAAGTGTATTAAAAAAATCTTCTGGTTGATCCAAATGCTCAAGAACATGAAAAAAACAAATAATATCAAATTTCAATTCAGGGTTTTGTTGTTGAAAAGACTCAAGCGTTGTCGCATAACAGTTAAAGCCCTTGCTTCTGGCTTTGGCGATTGCCTCCTGGTTAAAGTCCAGTCCGTATAGATTTTTTCTATTTTTATGCTTTATCTGTTCCAGAAAATTGCCGCGGTTACAACCAATTTCAAGGATTTTGGTGTGCTCATCAATATGGTTGAAATCATTTATGAATTCACCAAACTCCCATCTCCAGTCAGGAACAGTGTAATCGTAAAACTCAGATTGTGCTGCTTCAAAAGGGTGAGCAAAGGCCGTATCACATGAACCACATCCATACATGCTGTAATTAAGGGGGTAATTAAAAAGGTTGTAATTGGGTTCTTGAATAAGCTTAAAATTACTATTGCTTAAACAAATTGGACATTTCATTTAGAAAACCTCATTTAAAGAAAGTTGTCCAGGTAGCCAATAACAATGCTTTTCTTTTATAAAGCATTGGTGTTAAAAAAAATAAAAAAGCGAAGCTACTGATCGAGTTTTTAATTAAAATTTCGCTAAACAGTGAAAGTGATTGATCTAATACAATAAATCTGCTTAAAAAATAACTTAAAATCATAACTGATATTACATAAAGACTGTCAAACCAATGAATATTCAACTTGATATGCTTATTCGCTTTAACACTTAATAATAACAGGGGAAAAAACGAAGCCACTACCCAGCCTATTGCAAACCCTTCCAGTTCAAATAGTTTTATTCCAAAAAACGTTGCTATCCATAGCAGGCTTGAACCCAGTACATTGGCCGTCAACCAGGTAATACTTAAACCCCTGGCGCTCATTTGAGCGACTATCAACATTGTAGGCATTATAAAAACATTGCTGAGCAATAAAATCAGTGCCACAGCACTGGCCTGCGCCCATTTTTCGCTAAACACAGTGTAAATCAACCAGTCTAACGAAACGGCAATAATCAGTGAAATCAGAGACATCAAAACGGTCGTAATAAATGCAATGCCACCAACAAATCTATTGTCATTTCTTGCCATTCGACTTCTTGCTGAAAGAATAGAAAACAAAAACCCTGGCAAAGGTTGCAGTGGTGCTTTTGGAATAGAGATAATGGTCATACACCAGTTTACGATCCCAACAGCATTGGCCCCCATAAAACTCCCAACTAAAACCGGATTCACAAGCCCATTTAAAATCCCAAATATTTCAGTGGCTTGTAATGGAAAGCCAAATTTCAGCAGGGATTTTATATTTCTTGATCCGGCCTGATTGTAAACATGCTTTATGACATATTTGTTAATAACAGCAAGAAGTATTAAGCCGGTTGTATAACGTGCTGCCAGTGCGAAAGGAAAGCAATATGCGGATTTTGTTAAGTGAGCAGCTAGAATCAGTACTGCGTTGTACAAAACGATTTCTGTCATCTCGATTTTAGCCAATATTTGCCATTGAATATCACGCTGTAAGGGGATTGAAAAATAGTTTCTTTGGCTTTGCAGCCATCCTAATAAAGCGGCAAAAGGCAGAATATAAAAAAAATACTGCGGAAAAAAATCTGTATTCACTAATATAAATGAAATGCCAGTAAGGATTAACAAACAAATAAAAGCCCCAACATGCTTTATTATTTGGATTTGATAAGCCAGTGATCTGTGGGCTTTTAGCGTACTCTGTACTAATGCTTTGCTTGTACCTAAATCAGAAAAAAGCAGGGTAAAACTGATAGCGGGAACCAGGACTGCCTGTACGGAAAAATCGCTTGTATCGAGGACCCTGGAGATGTAGAAAATACCAAGTATATTCAATGGCAGCGAAACTAATTGTCGTGCAATGAGTGCCGACCCTCCATTCAATATTTTTTTTTTCATATAGACTTTACTTTAAATCAGTATTTAAAAGTACTGATAGTTATATTATCGGTTCGGGTGAAAATAATTTTAAAAAACTAGACAAAGTTTATTTTAATTGCATTGTCTTGGCTGTTACGACTGATTTCCTTACGCGTTTGGTTTTTCATAAGAGAAAATAACCTGGCAATTAAAAAGATCATTACAGCCTCAGCTGTTAGCAGCTTAAGGGTATTCAGGTTAAAATTTTCCGATAAAATAGCAAATAATGCATAGGCCAAAAGTGCGTACCAAACAATGGTGAATGGATTTCTACCAGCATTGGCTTTTAAAGTATGGTAAGCGGAGCGATACAATATACCGAGCAGAAAATAGGCCATGGCAACGCCTGATAAGCCCATTGCTACATAAGGGCTGCCTGGGCCGGAAGTGCCAACGCTATGGGATTGCTTTAAGCCAATATTATATACCTTCATATCAACGTATTTGGTTGCTGACATCCCTTTTGAATATAATTCGAAAATGAAGAATTTATTGCTTGCAGATAGCGGGCCAATCATGTCGGCGACGGCTGCCAGGCGCGTAGTGCCCTGGCTGCGTGCAACCAGCTTATTAAAAAAATCCTGTGGTGTGGCGGCAATCTCTGTTTCTCCACCCAGCCGTTGCGTTCTGAATTGGTTGGCTTGTTGCATAAAGTTGGGGATCAGTAAAACGATTAACAGCACCCAGCCCACGATTTTTACACTTTTATTTTTAAAAAATAGCTGGTTATACCAAAATGCAAAAAGAACCAAAAGTAAGATGTGGATAATTCCAGCTCTCCAACCTAAATAAGCTTGTGCACTTGCCATGATGATGAGCAGGCTTAAACTCAGAATTGTGTGCAAACGGCTTTGCCTGATACCTTGAATAAAGTACCAGATGCAGATGATAAGGACGCCATTCAACAAAAGGTACAAAAAATACCCCGCATAAGCTATTGAAGGTTGTGCGCCTGCCTCACCCAAATGAAATTTAATGCGAAACAAACACGAGAAACCTACTATTGCTGCGATAGCTAAAAAGGTAAAGATGGATACTGAGTCGGTGTTAGGCGAGTGGCGGCTGCAGGTAATGATATCACCTGGGAACGCTTTATAAATGGGCAGCACATAACCAAGAATAAAGCTGGCTTGGGCAATTAACAGAATCGATAAAACTTTAACCAGTGTTGCCTCAGGAATATGCCCGAGTATTGGCAGTGCATCAGAGGCAATTAAAGGTATATTCATAGCGAATGTTTGGTAGGCTATGAGGGTAAATAAGCCAAGTGGAGAAAGTATATCCTCTCTGACTGCAAAAATTGTTATTATTCCAAGTATTAAATAGAGCAAATAGAGCAATAAAAGTTCTTGACTTGAATTTACTAATAAAAAAAATGAATAGCAAAACCATAGGCTAAAAAATACCACGGTAAAATGAAAAAAGAATTTTGATATTTTTGAATTATTCATTTAAAAGCCGTTAGCGATACTTAATACTTGGCGACTTCTATTTTTAAATAGAGAGCTCGATGTAAAGTCTGTTAATTGCCGAGGCAATATTTTCCCACTTATAGCGATTTTCAAGTAGAATTTCGTTGCTGTTAATTTTGAGTAAAAGGTTTATTTTTTTTTCAATTCCGCTGCTGCTTTCCTCTTCAAAATCAATTAAAAATCCGTTTTTATAATCAATAACGACTTCCTCTGCGACACCTGTTGGTGAGGCTAAAACTGGAATTTTTGCTGCAATGGGCTCCAGAAAATTATGACCAAATGTTTCGGACCTGCTGGGGATCATACTTACACTTGCGTTGTTCAAATGAGTATGAATGGTATGTCTAGATATTCTTCCTGGAAATATGATTTTATGCCTGATATTTTTATTTTCTGTAAGCTTAATAATATTATTAAGCTCTGGTCCATCACCGAAAAGAATTAGTCTGGCGTTGTTTTTTTCTAAATAAGGAGTGAGTTTATTAATAAGTAAAGCATGGCGCTTATTTTTATGAAATTGTGCCAAATATACGAGGTAAACAGTATTTTCATTATAATAGTGTTTTTTATTAATAAATTTATCTAGGACAATACTTGATGTTTCTGAATTGAAAGCTTCTATACCTAGCGGAATCTTTGTTGTGGGTATGCTGAAAAAACACCATTTCTTATAAAATCTAAGGGAGTGGTTAGAAGTAAAAATCCATTTGTTAACGTATTTTTTATATAGTAAGGTGTATATAAAAGGAAAAATCTTGCTGATTACAGATGCATTTCTGTAAGAGTGCATGGTTATAATTATTTTTTTGTTATTGCAATTAATATTTTTTAAGATATTAATCTGTTGAAAACCTTGGCAATGAAAGATAAAGCTGTCGCTTGAATGATTTTTTAAAAAAAAAGATAGGTTTTTTTCGCTGATTGTATTCTTTACTGATGAAATTAACTTATCGTTCAATCCTGGTTCCTGCTCATTTTCGCCATGTATAAACAAAATATTTTTGTTAACCTGGTTAAGCGAAATTGCCTGGTTTACAAGATGATAAGTTGTGCCTATTCCTTTGCTATAGGTAAAGAAAACAACAGTAGTAGTATTTTGCATATGCTGTTTTATGATCAGGATGAAAAATTATTCATCTTTGCTTTGCTTGCAACTGTTTGATACATGGACTGATAAGGCTTGGCTCTACTTTCCCATGTATAATGATTTAGAGCTAATTGATGAGCTGATTTTCGCAAGGTTTCTAATTTATTTTTATTTTCTATCAGGTCTATAATAAGACTTGCCATATCTGTGTAATCTTCAGCTATGAGGAAATCCTTTTTATTTAGACCTTCTTTTATACCGGAAAAGGTTTTATCAAATCCAATAACAACGAGGCCAGCGGCCATAGCTTCTATGGCTTTATTAATAAGACCAAAATCTTTATTGATTGGGGCAATTGATATGGCACATTTCTCATATGCACTGTTTAAGTCTTCAATGTAACCGTGAAAAACAATATCCTTTCTGTTTTCCAGAGAGCGTTTTAATTGTTCTGCTTCATCTCCAACTTTACCTACTATGTGTAATTCCAAGTCTGGGTTTTTTTCATGAACAATACGCCAGGATTGTTCTATAAAATCCTTTAAGGATACTAAGTTTCCACCGGATAAGTTTGCAACAAAAATAATATTCCTGTTTGATAAGTTCTTTGTGGCTGCCTTAAATAAATCTTTATTGACTCCGTTTGGTATTACTTGTGTGTTGATTTCGTCATTGAGTTTGATTAAGTAATTAGCATCATTGCTACTCATCAAATGCACAGCGCCAAATTTTGTATAAATATTTTTTTCATAATCTTTACATAATAAATATTCAATATTTCTATAAATCTTTATTGCGTTTTTATACTTTTTATTTTGTAAAGCACTTTTAAGCCCTAAGCTATAACTATCGTTTATTGAAGCTACAGTACCTATTCCGCTTGGAATGCACTCTACATATTGAGTCATTGTGATTAAATCAAAATGAACCGTATCGGGATTAAAGCTTGAAACCATTGACATTAATTGTTTTTCAAAATAGCTACTATAATATTTTTCTAAAAAAAATAATTTTCCATTGATAATAGATTTTAATAATATTTTAAATTTATTTTGTTTCTTAAGCTGTACAAATTTAGTCATTCCTGGGCTACAGAATTTTGAAATTTCATTCATTCTATATTCAGTATTATCATTTTCTTCAGATAAAACGGCTAATGCCAGACTATGTCCAGCCTCAAACATTAAACGCATTGCATGATAAGAGACAATTTTAACTCCATTATCAGGTGGGTAGGGTATTTCATTAGTGATAAATAAAATTTTCATTATGGGCGAGTCGATTACTATGTTCTTGATTTGTTAAAGATTAAGTTTATAAAACCACGTTTGTTAAGGGTGTAGCTGATGCATCTTTATAAAGATGATATGTGTACCGATAAATTATTAAATAGCAGGGGGGCTAACATATTAAATATTTATGACAGTGTTATGACGAGGAAGCGAATGATTAAAAATAGTAATAAAAATAAAAGGCCAGATAAATCATTAAATTAAAAAAATAAATCACCTGACTGTATCGGCGACTCAGGTTGTATTCAATTTTATAGATTAAAATTAATACAAGTTGTCATATAGTGAAATAATTGCAAGCGATAAGGCGCATGTGTATGTAACAAATCTATCATATTAAGTATTTAATATACGTGCTCTTTTAATAAATGCTTTATAAAGAGGTGCGACAATGGAGTACCAATATCCTAATAGTAAAACATCTAGTTGGGTTTTTATTTTAATAGTGGCTTTTTTTCTTCAAGGTCAGGCTTATGCAGCGACGGTGACAGTAAGTTTTGCAGGAACGATTAATCTGGCGCCACTGGGAGGGGATTCAAATACCTTACTAAATGGCAGCTTTAATATCAATCCAGACGGCGAAAGTGGTCTGTCTAATTTGAAGATTTATACAGCTGATGATTTTATTTCAGCTGACCAGGGAAAAGCTTTATTTAAAGAAGATATAAAAATCAGCTTCTTGGAAGAGGCATTATTTTTTAGTTTAGCTGAAAAAAATTTGGCTGGCAGCATTAGAGGCAATGAGATACAAGCAGTTTGGGGTGCCTTTGGGTTTTCAACAAGTGCAATATCTGATCACCTGATGCAGGCTGGCGAGGTTTCACCTTCAGTATTACAGTTTTCGCAGCTTGTTTTTGGCTATCGCGAACACCCCGGTTTCTTTGGCTACAGACCATTGTTCGCCAGTATAGACAGTATCAGTATTGTGCCAAGCCCTGTGCCTCTTTCCGCTAGCCTTATCTTTATGATAAGCGGAATTATACTGATTGCCGGTTTGTTGTGGAAACACAACAAAATATTACCTGATGGTCATCAGGCGCGGCCTGCATTCGTTTAGTTGTTATTGGCTAATAATGTATAGATTTCTCAAGTTTAACGTGTTGTTAACAATAGGTTCATCTTAGTCGATTATAAATGTGCTCCGGTCTTGGTTTTACCATCAAGCTTGGCTTCATGCAGCGCTGTTAAACTACAAAATTACACCTCATTTAATTTTATGAAACAAATATTACAAAATTTACAGACCGGGGAAACAGTTGCTGCACAGGTGCCTGTTCCTGCTGTGCCCCCTGGGTATGTCCTTATCTGCTCGATTTTCAGCTTGATTTCACCGGGAACTGAAAAAATGCTGGTGGATTTTGGTAAAGCAAATTTATTAAACAAGGCCCGACAACAGCCAGACAAAGTTAAAGAGGTAATACAGAAGCTATCAACAGATGGCCTGATAACAACACTGGAGGCGGTTAAAAACAAGCTTGATCAGCCATTAACAATGGGTTACTGCAATGTCGGGATAGTTGTCGAAGTAGGCGCTGAGGTAAATGAATTTTGTGTTGGTGATAGAGTCGCTTCAAACGGTAATCATGCGGAGTTTGTTCTGGTACCTAAAAATTTATGTGCCAAGGTGCCTGAGCAGGTAAGCAATGAGCAAGCTGTATTCACCGTGATTTCGGCTATCGCGCTTCAGGGAATACGGCTTGCGAATCCTGGTTTTGGGGAGCATGTTGTTGTGACGGGACTGGGCCTTGTCGGTCTGTTGACGGTACAGTTTTTAAAAGCCAACGGTTGTAATGTTTTGGGTATGGACTTTGATCAGCATAAACTGGATCTGGCTCAGCGCTTTGGTGCTCAAACCGTCAATCTTTCGACAGGTGAAGATTGGCTTTCCACATGCTTGGATTTTAGTAATGGGCATGGTGTAGATGCAGTGCTTATTACGGCTTCAACAAAGAGTAATGAGCCGGTGCACAACGCGGCTACAATGTGTCGTAAACGCGGTCGAATTGTGCTTGTGGGCGTGACAGGCCTGGAACTTCAACGCGCAGATTTTTATGAAAAAGAATTGTCATTTCAGGTTTCTTGCTCCTATGGTCCGGGGAGGTACGATCCTGAATATGAGGAAGCTGGTCATGACTACCCAATCGCTCATGTGCGTTGGACAGAAAAAAGAAACTTTGAAGCAGTATTAAATAGCTTTGCCCAAGGCAGCATTGATACAAAAAGCCTGATCAGCCACCAATTTCCGATTGAAAAAGCCGAATATGCTTACAATCTGCTATTAGAAAAGAAAGCAAATGCCAGTGCCATGGCAGTTTTATTAGAATATCCCGAGAATAGTAAATTTACGCAAAATCACAGAATAGAGGCGGCTGCGTTAGCAAAGCGGCGAGTAGTGCGTATTGGTAGGGAGAATCCAGGAGATCAGGGTTCATCGGAAAAAGCAGGCTTTTTCGATTCAAAAGTTAAAGCAGCATTTATTGGTGCTGGCAATCATGCAACACGGGTTCTTATCCCAGCCTTTAAAACAGCTAAAGCAGAAATAAAAATATTAACTTGTAACAAAGGTGTAAGCGGAGTTCATGCTGCGAAAAAATATGCATTACCACTGGTTGCGACTGATTACAATAATATTGAGCAAGAAAAAAGTATAAACACACATATCATCTGTTCTTCTCACGACAGCCATGCTGATTATGCTTGTAAAGCTATAAAACAAGGCAAGCATGTTTTTATTGAAAAACCTTTAGCACTTAATCATACAGAGCTGGATGCAATCAGTACTTGCCTTGAACAATATAGTGTTGAAAAACGTCCGATATTGATGGTTGGTTTTAATCGTAGATTTTCTTCCCTGGTTCAAAAAGCACGCTCGCTTATAGCCACTCAAAAGGATATTAAATGTTTTAATATAACTGTAAATGCTGGAAAAGTAACAAAAGAGCATTGGATTCAGGATCGTAAAAAAGGCGGTGGACGTTTAATAGGTGAGGCATGTCACTTTGTTGATTTGTTGAGATATTTGTCTAATAGCGCAATCAAAAGTGCATCTGTCATTTCTGTGGTTGGAAGTGGTGATGGAATAGATAGTGATAAATTTATAATAAATCTTGGTTTTTGCAATGGCGATATAGGTTCAATACAGTATTTTGCCAATGGTCATAAAGCCTTTGCCAAAGAAAGAATAGAAATCTTTGTCAATGAAAAAATATTACTTATCGATAATTTTAAATCATTAAAAGGTTATGGTTGGAAAAACTTTAAATATAAACCATTGTTAAAGCAGGATAAGGGACATGGTGAGTGTGTCAAGCAATTTGTAAATGCTATTGAAAATGGGCTGCCCTCTCCAATTTCAGCTCAGGAAATCTTTGAAGTTTCTAAATGTTGTATCGATCTTTCTGCGCAATTAGAAAATCAGCATTAAATAATCCGTAGCATTGTAATGATTAATAAAATTAGTTTGTTTTACCATACCTTAAGATACTTATCTGTAGAGCAATTTTTATATCTGGTTTTATACAGGTTAAAATCAAAATATAACAAAAGAAAAACTTTACCTGTTGACAGTTTTGACGATATAAAAACATTGAGTTTAATCGATGGTGTTGAAAATAAAAAAAATAAATATGCAGACTCATATTTTTTATTTTTAAATGAAAAACAACATATTGATTTGTTAAAATTTAAGTGGGCAAGTAATAACCAATCAAAATTATGGCGATATAATTTGCATTATTTTGATTGGTTAAAAGATAAAGATATTAACTTTAATACTGAACAGCAAAAAATATTAATCAATTTATGGATAGATAATTGTCGGCCGGTTCAGGAAGATGCCTGGGAGCCTTACCCTGTCTCGCTGAGGGTGGTGAATTGGATTAAGTATTTTATTCGTCTAAAACAATCGGGTAGCGACATACCGGAAAATTGGGCTGTCAGCTTGTATGAGCAATGTTCATGGCTAAATAAAAATATTGAATACCATTTAAGAGCAAACCATTTGTTTAAAAATTCAGTCGCATTGATTTTTGCAGGAAGTTATTTTCAAGGTGAAACAGCAAAAAAATGGTTCAGGCAGGGGATAGATATTTTTAGTAAGGAAATAACAGAACAATTTCATCAAGACGGTGGTCATTTTGAGCGCTCTCCAATGTATCATGCCTTGTGTTTAGAGGATGTGTTAGATACTTATAATATTTTAGTTAATACTGAAGGCAATAAGCAAAATGATGCAACTATGGAAGCCATAAAAAGTTTTTTGCCAAAAGGGTTTAGCTATCTAAAATCGGTAACATTTCCAGATGGTGAGGTGAGTTATTTAGGTGATTCGGTTAAAGGTATTGCTGCTACTTACGAGGAGTTAAAGGCATATTATTTCAGGATATTTTCGTCCTATCCTGAAGAAAGCCAGGCTGAGACAAATAATACACAGGCATCGAATGCGAGTTTATTCAAGAAGACAGGCGTATTTACTTATGAAGATTCCCGGCAGAAAACCATTTTAAATTTAGGCAAGCCAAGTCCAGATTACCAGCCTGGACACAGCCATTGTGATTTATTTAGTTATGAATTGTTTGCTAAAAAGATTAATTCTCGCCTGGTTGTGGATTCAGGTGTTTGTGAATACCAAAGAGGAAAATACAGGCATTATTGTCGATCTACACGAGCCCATAATACGGTTATGGTCAATCATCTGGATCAAAATGAAATATGGGGTGAGTTCAGAGTTGCCCGCAGAGTAAGCAGTGTGGAGTATCAATGCTCAATCAGTCCAGACAAAACAGTTACAGCAATAAACATGAGTCACGATGGTTATAGACGCATTGGTCGACATGTGCGGCACCATCGACATATAAATTTCAGTGATCAAGAAATGACTGTTGCTGATAAAGTAACAGGTCAAGGTGTATCAGAAATGGTCAGTTACATTCATCTTCACCCGGATATCAATATAGAGAAAAAATCTTCTGCGAGAATGCTCCTAAACAAGGGCAGTCAAAGCCTTGGTGAAATTAATATTGAATCAGGTCAAATGACAATTGAGAAAGGCTGGTACTTTCCAGAATTCGGTATCAAGCAAAGCAATTTGGTTCTAGCTATTGAACAAGACCATTCAGCACTATTTGAAACTCGATATGCACTAAAGCTATATAGTAACTAAATTTTACTTTTCAGATTGGTGATTAATAATGAACATACTTTTTCTAAGTCACTATTTTCCACCGGAAGTCAATGCACCCGCTTCAAGAGCTTATGAACATTGCAAAGAGTGGGTCAGGCTAGGGCATAAAGTAACAGTAATAACCAGTGCTCCTAATCATCCGAAAGGCAAGGTGTATGCAGGTTATAAAAATAAACTCTACCAAAAAGAAATGGTCGATGGCATTGAGGTGATTAGAATATGGACCTATTTATCTGCAAATGAAGGCTTTGGTAAAAGAGCCTTGAATTATTTTTCTTATTTTATATCAGTGGTTGTGCTCAGCATTTTTATGCTATCAAGAAAAGACATTGTGCTTAGCACTTCGCCACAATTTTTCAATGGGCTTGCGGGTTACCCTGTCAGTAAAATCTTAAAGGCGGTTTGGGTGCTTGAGATCAGGGATTTATGGCCGGAATCCATTTTAGCAGTTGGTGCGATGAAAAATAAAAAAATTATAAGTATTTTGTATGCAATAGAAAAGTTTATGTATAAAAAAGCTGATTATATCATCCCGGTGACTGATGCTTTTAATACCTACATTAGCAAAATTATCTATCCGTATCGTAAAACCTGTGTAATTAATAATGCTGTGAATAATGATTTTTTTAACCCTAAAAGTGTTGATATTGAAGCTTTAACAGAATTTAAACAATATTATGCTCTTGAAAATAAATTTGTTATTTCTTATGTGGGTACTCACGGGATGGCCCATGGGTTGAAAACATTATTGAATGCCGCAAAAGTGTTGCGTAATAGAAAAGATATCATATTCCTGTTAATAGGCGATGGTGCAGAAAAAAATGAGCTTAAAAAAATTAAAAAGGAACTTTCTCTTGACAATGTTTTAATGTTACCACAATTGCCAAAAGATAAAATGCCAATGGTTTTGGATGCTAGTGACATAAGTATCGTGCATTTGAAGCGTGACAAAGCTTTTGAAAAAGTTATTCCCTCGAAATTATTTGAAAGTATGGCCATGGGTAAGCCCGTCATACTCGGCGTAAAAGGCGAAGCAGCGAAAATTATTAATCAATCAAGGTCCGGTGTCTGTATCGAGCCTGAAAACCATTTTCAAATGGCTAACGCTATTTTAGCTCTTAAAAGAGATGTGGCTGGATACAGGAAAATGTCAAATGCAGGTATGAATTATGTTCGCTGTAATTATGATCGAAGAAAATTAGCACAAGATTATCTAAATGTTCTTTCTAAATTAGTAATTCATAGCGATAACCCAGATGCGGAATATTTGAATGTCAGCAATCAATAATAGCCATTCTCTTTCTACTGTGCAGTTAAAGTCTAAATATAACTTTAATACTTGGTTATTTTTTTCTGTGACTTTTATTATTTCTGCATTACCGTTTTATGATGGCATAGCTGTTATGGTTCGACAATGGATAAATCAGGAAGAATATAGCCATGGATTTTTTCTGCCTGTTATAGCTGTTTTCATGGTTTGGCAAAAGCGTTTTGAATTACAAAAACTAGTTTTATCTGGTAGTTATTTTGGGGTTGGGTTGGTTGCTCTGGGTTTATTTTTGAGTGTGATGGGAGAGTTGGCCACTGTTTTTGAGATTATTGAATATGGTTTTATTATTACTTTAAGCGGCCTTACCCTTTCGTTAGTGGGGATTTATCCCTTTAAGTATTTTGTTTTGCCTTTAACGCTATTGTTTTTTATGGTGCCATTACCAAATTTTTTATATAACAATCTTTCGGCTGAATTACAGTTGATTTCTTCGAAGATAGGCGTTTTTGTAATTCGTTTATTTGATATTCCGGTGTATTTGCAAGGTAATGTTATTGACCTTGGGAAATTTAAATTGCAGGTTGTAGAGGCTTGTTCTGGTTTAAGATATTTATTTCCACTAACTGCTCTGACCTTTATTATTGTTTGCTTTTATCGTGCTCCTTTGATTTTTAAATTAATTGTTTTTATATCAAGCGCCCCAATTACAATTTTAATGAACAGCCTTAGGATTGCTTTAATAGGCATTGCTTATCACTTTTTTGGTTTTGATTTAGCTCAAGGCATATTGCATGACTTTGAAGGTTGGGTGGTTTTTATGGGGTCAATGATTCTGATTTTTATTGAAATTAAACTACTTGCTTTAATGACAGGAAATAAAGAATCTATAGCTGAGTTGATTCCATTAAATATTCCACAACCCCAAAAAGATGAAAGCTCAACAATACCGGTTACACGAAAAATCAGCAAACCATTTTATGTTTCACTGACTTTAATTTTACTGTTTAATGTTTTGGTATTTATATTGCCTGACAGACAGGAGGTAATGCCCGATAGAACGGAATTCAGTTTTTTCCCAACAGTAATCAATGGTTGGGTCGGGCACAGAGAGTTTTTATCTGGTGAATACCTTAGAGTATTGAAGCTTTCTGATTACTTCTTGGCAAACTATAGCAACTATAAAGATGACACCGTCAACTTTTACTCCGCATACTACAATACGCAGAGAAAGGGTATTTCTGCGCACTCTCCAAAAAGCTGTTTGCCTGGCGACGGTTGGGAAATTGTCGATTTTAGAGCAATCAAAATTATCGATGGCATGACTGTTAACCGCGCAGTTATTGCCAGGGGTGAAGAGAAGTCGTTGCTTTACTATTGGTTTGATCAAAGAGGGAGAATCTTAAACAATGAATATATGGTTAAGTGGTACATGTTTTGGGATGCCTTAGTAAAAAACAGAACGGATGGTGCATTGCTGCGGTTGACCACAAACGTGAGGCCTGGGGAAAATATTAGCGCGGCTGAAAACCGTTTACAAACATTTCTTTCTGCTATTGAGCCACGCCTTAATGAGTATATTCCTGATTAAGCTAAGCAAATGATTATTACCGCGTTAACCACCTCCATGCTTTTAACAGTGCTTATTATCCCCGCATTGATAAAGTATGCTACGCCATTGAAGTTGGTTGATCTGCCAAATGAAAGGAAGGTCCATCTTCGTGCTGTACCTAGAGTAGGTGGGATAGCCATGGTCTTAGGGTCATTGGCACCTTTACTTGTTTTGATTCCAGGAAATAACACCAAGTTCAGTATTTTGATAGCTTTTGCCATCGTTTTTTTGTTTGGCGTATGGGACGATCGCGGAGACTTAAGTTACAAACTGAAGTTTCTTGGACAGTTGTTTGCAGCTTGTTGTGTGGTAATTATTGGTGATGTAAGCATACGCTGGTTGCCTTTTTTAGATATCGCTCCTTTGTCTGACCTGGTTTCTTTTCCTTTGACAGTTTTTTGTCTTTTGGCAATTACAAATGCCATTGCTATATCTGACGGTTTAGATGGACTGACCGGAGGTAGTTCATTACTATCCTTTGCCATGCTGGGTGTATTAGCCTTTATTGCAGAAGATATGCTGAGCATGGTTATTACAGTCAGTGTTATTGGTAGTATCTTAGGATTTTTACGTTACAACTCTCATCCAGCTATTATTTTTATGGGGGATACAGGAAGTCAGTTTCTAGGCTTTAGTGTGGGAACCGTAGCTATTCTTCTTACTCAGCACAGCTATACAGCGATTAACCCGCTTTTTCCTATATTACTTTTTGGGCTGCCTATTATTGACACCGCATGGGTTATGATAGCACGAATTTTTTCCGGAAATTCACCTTTTAAGGCAGATAAAGGCCATATTCATCATCGTTTAATGTTATTGGGTTTGAGCCACTTCGAAGTTGTTGTCGTAATTTATCTAATACATATTGTCTTTATTTTATCGGCTTTTTATTTTCGTTTTGCCAGTGATCTGTATTTATTGTCTGTTTTTCTTATGATTGCAATTTCGGTCATTGGCGGATTAAATTTTTTAAATAAAAGTGGATGGAAAAAAAATCAAATAATCTTTCAACTCATTTCTAAGAAATTTAAAAATAATAGTTCTGTTAAAGCTTTTTTAAATTTAATTGAAACTATTTTCTCATCCTATTTGGTTTATTTGTTTTTACCGTTATTGCTATTAAGCTCTAATTTTAACTTGCAAAGTCTTACAATTGATCTATTTATTCTTTCAGCTCTTTTGTTTGTTGCAAGTTTGATAAGCCTAACCTTACCCAAGAGTAATTTTTTTATTGATAGAATCTTGTTCTATATATTTGCCGCGTTGATTTGTTTTTTAGGTTTTGAAAATGGATACCAAAATAACTATACAATTTATCTAGATATTATTTATATATCTATTCTTGGATTTTTATTGCTTTGTTATTTTGTATTTATTTACAAAAACCTTATTAAAAATAAAAAATTCAAGATAAATCCTACTGATATTTTGATTTCATTTATAATGCTGGTCCTGCCGTTTTTGAGTTTTATTTATAATCAAAGCTTTTTAATCACCAGTGCTATAGTAAAATTTATAATATTGTTATATTTTTTTGAAATTATTCTGGTTGAACGTAGCAACCCGAGAATATTAAAGTTATTTGTTTTGTGTTCAATGGGCGTTATTGTGTCAAAGGTTTTGTTCGTTTAATTCCTTTCTTATAATTTATTTACCCGGTTAAGACTTTAATCTTTGAGGGTTTAATCCCATGCCGCTTACGCGGGATAGTTTGTTAGTGTGATTACCAAGGGACTATGTCGGTCTAATTACCGAGCGCCTCAGTCAGTTTACTCGTTCCCACGCTACCGCGTGGGAATGCATAAGAATTTGCCAAACTGTCACAAAAATGAAAGATTTCTATGACATATTTTGCAGCTAAAATTTATCTTAGCAAAGAAACACGAATGAATTGTATGGGAACTGTCATGAAGCCACTACGAGCGCTTGGGCTTAGCTTATTTTTTCTTGTCACCTTAATAGCTTGTGATAATGCCAAGGATAGTCAAAGTAAATATTTCGATAAGGCTGAAGAAAGCTTTAATAATAACGACTATGAAATTGCCCGGGTTAACTATAGTAATGTATTAGCCATAAATCCGGGAAATATTGCAGCTAAATTTGGACTGGCAAAAACTTTTGAGAAACTAAAAGACTGGCGCTCAGCCTTTGCCTACTATAAGGCCGTTCTTGATGCTGAGCCTGAGCATGTGCGTGCGAGATTAAAGCTTGGTCAGCTGTATTTGCTGGCCAAGGAACCTGAACTTGCTTTGGCGGAGGCTGAGCACGTACTGCAAAGAGACCCAATGAATGCCATAGCCATGGCCGTAAAGGCCGGTGTTTTTTTTCAGCAAGAGCAGCTTAATGAAGCACTCATGTTAGCAGAAGACGCCTATGAAATTGATAGCAATGACATTGACGTCTTGGTGATGCTGGTTTCTTTGCATCGGGCAGATAAAAATGATCAAAGAGCAGTAGAGCTTATCGAGAAAGATATTAAAAATAATGCACATAGACCCTCGTTAAGAGCTTTGTTGGCTGAAATTAGTATTAATCATAATGAATTTGAAAAGGCCGAAAAGCAGTATCAAATACTTATTAATAACTATCCTGATGAGATTGCCTATAAAAAAGCTTTGGTGGCCTTGTATGAAAGGCAGGAAAAAACCGCCAAAGCTGAAAAAGTGCTACTAGATATTTTGGCCAATGATGCTGAGAATGTTGAGGCTGTGCTGACCTATGCTCAATTTTTAATTCGACATCAAGGTCTTGAAGCGGCTTTCAAACATCTTGATACTTATATTGAAAAGCTGCCTAAGGAATACGACTTATTGTTGACTAAGGCTGGCCTGCTGCAGGCCAATGGTGATGTTGATAATGCTGTAAAAATTTACCGGTCTATTATCAATAAGGATTTAGCTGCTGGTTTAAAAAGTAAATCGAGACTGGCTCTCATTGCTTTTAAAAATGATGACGTTGACGAAGGCCAGAGGTTATTGGAAGAAGTGCTGGCTGAAAATCCGGCTGATTTTGAGGCTTTGTTTATTAGAGCATCTGTAGCTCTTGATAACGGAGATACTGACAAAGCCGTTATTGACTTAAGGCAAATTCTTGATGCTAAACCTGACTCTGTTCAGGCGATTACTTTGTTAGGCAAAGCTTATGTAATGAGCAAGCAGCTTGAGTTGGCTGCCCAAACTTATATCAGGGCATTGCACTACTTGCCAAATGATCAGTTGCGGGTTGAAGTGGCAAAGATTTATGAGGAAATGAATTTATTTGAAAAATCAAATAAGCAATTGTCCATAGTCGAGCAGAATAATCCTGAAAACACTGAGGTAAAACTACGAATTGTTCAGAACCATCTTAAATTGAATAATAATGATGAGGCCATTGCTGTATTGGATAGATTGGCAATCAAGGCCAAAGATCATGCACTGCTTGATTATTATTATGGCGTGGCTTACCAGAACAAGTCTGATCATCAACGTGCTATTTATTATTTTGATAAATCCTTGGCGCAGTCCAAGGGAACAACGGAACCAATGACCGGGAAGGTCAGAAGCTTAATAAAGTTAAATCAGTTGAATGAGGCAATAGCCTGGCTCGACAGTATCACCAAAAACGATGAAGGAAATGTGGTTGCCCATAATGTTAAAGGGGAAATATTGTTAGCGCAAAAACACTTTGGCAAAGCCATTGCTTCATTTGATCGAGCAATTGAGGGCAAGCCCCAATGGTGGATTCCTTATCGTAACAAAGCGAAAGCTTTTGCTTTGAAAGAAGATGATAAGTTATCGATGCAAACGCTTTTGGATGGCATTAAGAAAGCTGATACCCCAGGTATTCTGCAGCTGGAATTGGCACAGAAATATCAACAGCAAGATAAATATGAGCAGGCTATTTTAGTTTATGAGGATGTTCTGAAACATACTGAAAATAGTGAATTGGCAGTCAATAATCTTACTACTTTACTGATTCATCACCGGCAGGATGAAAAGAGCCTGCGGCGCGCATTAGAACTGGCAAAAATTATAGAGCAAAGCAAAAACCCTTTTTTTAGAGACACCGTGGGATGGGCTTACTACGTGAATGGCAACTATGAGAAAGCGCTTGATGCTTTACTGTATGCCGATTCGAAACTCCCGGATTTAAATATTGTTCAATACCACCTGGGTATGGCTTATTACAACTTAAATAATTTTGATGCTGCTTTACCTTACTTGGAAAAATCAATTGTTTCAGATGAGCCTTATCCAGGCAGAGATGAGGCAGAGAAAATCATTAAAAAAATCAGACAAAATTCCTAGATAGCCTGAAAATATTGCTTTGTTGTAGAGTTTAATTGAAATGAAAATAACTATTCTTGGCAGCGGCGGGGAGAAATCAACACCTGTTTATGGTTGTAAATGCAAAGCATGCCGACTAGCAAATATTGATTCTACCCGGCGAAGAAAGCCGGCCAGTGTTTTACTTGAGTGTCAGGGGGTAAAACTACTTATTGATGCCGGGGTCAGCGATTTTTATGATCGTTTTCCCGCAGGCACCCTCAATTACATTTTATTAACTCAGTATAAAGTAGATAATTTATTGGGTTTGTATGATATCCGTTCAGGCGCGAATGTTTCAATTCGAGTGATTGGCCCCAATGATCCTGAAAGTTGTACAGACCTGCAACAATATCCAGGTATTCTTAATTTTGAGCAAAAAGCCTTTCCTCTTGAAAGCTTTCATTTAAACCCTTTTAATATTACCCCACTGCCTTTACAGAAATCTCGTGCGATTTTAGGTTACTTAGTTAGTTGTCATGGCAAGTGCCTTGCTTATCTTCCGGATACAGCCGCGCTTGATGACGCGTTGGTTAATAATTTGCGTGAAGCCAGAGTAGATATGCTTTTTGTAGACAGCCATACTCCTTATCAGGATTTACCTTCAGGCGATAACGACATGGCAAGGGCTTTAAGGGTACACAATGGCTGCTTAACCAAGAAAACCATTTTAACCCATCTTGGTCATGATATGGACAATTGGTTGATTCAGTATGGTGATACCTTACCTTTTGACATTGAGCCTGCCCAAGAAGGGCAAATATTAATGCTCTAAGTTTATCGCTTGCCGACGCTGTTATAAGCAAGAATATGATTTCTTTTATATGTCAAACAGTTAACCAAACAAACCAAAAGAAACAATGTTTAGCCACGAAGGGTTTGCGTCATCAACATGTCGAAATGCCTTTAAATCCCCTTCGGGGGTTAATTCTTCATAATCTGGATAATTAAAAACCAATATTGCCAGGGTATCCCTTGCCAATTCCTTAAGCTCCAGCTTGCGATAAGCTTTCACCATGATGGCTAAAGCTGGTGCAACCGCAGGCGTTTTCTGGAAGTGCTTTACCACGTATTGCCCTCTATTGGCGGCAGCTAGATAGGCTTGTCGACGCATGTAGTAGTTGGCTACATTAATTTCATAATCCGCCAGGCGATTTCGCAGGTACACCATGCGGGCTCGAGCATCGTCGACGTATTCACTGTCAGGGAAGCGTTGAACGATTTCACTAAAATCCTGAAAAGACTCCCTGGCTGCGCCCATATCGCGTTTACTTAAATCGGTGGGGGTGATTTTATCGAATAAACCCTGGTCAATCTGGTATGAAGCAATGCCTTTCGCGTAATATGCGTAATCCAGTTGCGGGTGACCTGGGTGCAAGCGAATAAAACGCTCAGCGGCTAAAACCGTTTGGGTATAGTCAAGGTTGCCATAATGGGCATAAATTAATTCCAGTTGCGCCTGTTCTGTGTAACGCCCATAGGGAAAGCGCGACTCAAGGGCTTCAAGCCTTTCAATGGCAGACTGAAAACGCCCAGACTTAAGCTCTTTTTGGGCCGATTTATAGTAGGCCTGCTCTGACTCTTCTAGTTTGGCTTTATCCAAACCAAGATTATTGCAGCCGGTCAAACCCAGCAGTGAAACAGTTAACAAAAATAGGCCGATGCGATATCCTGCCTGTCGCAGAAAGGGTTGTGTTATTAAAGCCCGAGCCGAAATATGAGATCTGGAGGTCAGTGTTTGCGATACCATCATGTATATAAAGTGTCTTTAAATTTAAAAAAATAAATCATACAGCAAAAACGTCTCAGCCTGTATAGTTTGATCTATACCTAATTAAAAAATAGAAGCCACACTAAGATGAAAGAAAAAATTTCACTTGCAAATGTTGTGACCGAAGCAATGGCCGGCTATCGGCTGGATCAGGCAGTAGCCGATTTGTTTCCCGAATACTCCCGAGCCCGGCTTCAGCAATGGATCAAGTCCGGTGATTTAAAAGTCGATGGAGCCAAGTGGAAACCCCGGCAAAAAGTGCAAGGGGGGGAAAAAATTGCCATCGAGGCAGAATTAAAAGCCGAAACCAGCTGGGAGGCAGAGGCTATCCCGTTGAATATTCTCTATGAAGATGAAGAAATACTGGTGCTAAACAAGCCTGTGGGTATGGTGGTTCACCCCGCAGTGGGCAATCGGGCCGGCACTTTACTCAATGCTCTGCTGCATTATCGGCCTCAATTCGCAACCTTGCCAAGAGCAGGCATTGTCCACCGTTTGGACAAGGATACCTCAGGATTAATGGTTGTGGCTAAAACCTTAACGGCCCACAATGATTTGGTTGAGCAGCTTCAGGCACGCAGTGTCTCTCGGCAATACGAAGCCATTACCGTCGATGTTATGACCGGTGGCGGTAAGGTCGAGGAGCCCATCGGCAGGCACTCCCATCAGAGAACCAAAATGGCGGTGACAGCCTCGGGTAAAGAAGCCATTACCCATTATAGAGTGGTCGAACGTTTTCGTGGCCATACCCATATCCGTCTTAAACTTGAAACCGGAAGAACCCACCAAATTAGGGTGCACATGGCCCATATTCACTACCCCCTGGTCGGCGACCCGGTTTATGGTGGCCGTTTAAAGCTGCCCAAAGGCGTTACAACTGAGCTTGTTGAAGGCTTACAGAATTTTAAAAGGCAGGCCTTGCATGCGAGTAAGTTGGGCTTGGCGCACCCTGAATCTAAAAACCACATGGAGTGGGAGCAGCCTATGCCGGATGATATGCTTAAGCTTATAGACTTGCTAAGAGATGATGCCAGGCTTGCGAATGACGCTTAAGCGATAATGATTCATTAAAGGCACCCTGATTTTATATGGAAAAAAAACCAGCGCCCTTGCTGATACCAGACTGGCCAGCACCTTCAAGCGTAAAGGCCTGGGTGACCAGCCGTGAGCCGGTTTTTGCTGGTTTCCCAAGAAATAAAACTGCTTTTGGTGCCTTTAATGTCGGCCATCATGTTGGTGACTCGCCTATTGTTGTTGCCGCTAATCGCGATGCTTTAAAAACCAAGCTTGGAGTAAGCCATATTCAGTGGCTAGAGCAGGTTCACGGTACGGACGTAATTGACATCGCGGATATTGCCGATACTGCTTTATCCCAAAATCCCCAGGCTGATGCCCTCTATTGCCAGCAAACGGGTATTGCCTGCGCGATTTTAACGGCAGATTGTTTGCCGGTTATTTTTTGCAGTGACGATGGCAAAGAAATAGCCGTAGCCCATGCCGGTTGGCGAGGTTTGGTCGCAGGGGTGCTGCAAGAAACCTTAAAGAAATTCAAAGCCCCTCGGCAGCACATTATGGCCTGGTTAGGGCCAGCCATCGGGCCGTGCCATTTTCAGGTTGGCGACGAAGTGAAACAAGCGTTTACTGAAACAACACCGGAATTGGCGGCTTGTTTTACTGCTTCAATACGCAAAGGCCAAGAAAAAACCCCTCATTGGCACGCTGATTTGTTTCAGTTAGCCCGGACAATCCTCTTCGAGTCGGGTCTGACGCTAATCTCTGGCGGAGGGATTTGCACCTATTGTGAAAATCAACATTTCTACTCATATCGCTATAACCATGAGCGAGATCAACAAAGCGGCCGTTTTGCTACCCTAATCAGCTTGTTATAGAAATAAAGCTAAGTTATGTTTCCTTCATGGTGCTATCTTTAACCTCTTGAAATAATCAATTTAATCCCGATCTTTAAGGTATTGACGGTCTTTGTATAAAATTTACGGGAATAAATAATGCGTATTGAACGTTTTACAACAAACTTGCAAGAAGCCTTGTCGGCAGCGCAATCCATAGCAGTAGGGCGGGATAACAACTATATCGAACCTGAGCATATTATGCTGGCTTTGGTCGAACAAAAAGGTGGCTCGGTCAATGCGGTATTAAAACAGGCCGGGTTTCCCAGAAAAGAACTGCTTACAGAGTTGGAGCTGCTGGTTGATCAGTTGCCACAGGTAAAAAACCCCGATGGCAATGTGCAGATCTCTGCAGACTCGATGCGGCTGTTAAACCTTGCCGATAAACATGCTCAACAAAAGGGTGATCAATATATTTCCAGCGACTTGGTTGTGCTTGCCGCTTTGGAAGATAAAGGCAAGCTCGGTAATACCTTAAGAAAATTTTCGATTTCTCCCAAGCAACTCAGCGATGCCATCGACAAAATACGTGGAGGTGAAAAAGTGACAGACCAGGGTGCGGAAGAAAATCGCCAGGCACTGGATAAATACACCGTCGATTTAACAGCCATGGCTGAAAACGGCAAACTTGATCCTGTTATTGGGCGGGATGATGAAATCCGCCGCACCATTCAGGTACTACAACGTCGCACCAAAAACAATCCGGTGTTAATCGGCGAACCTGGGGTAGGTAAAACCGCTATTGTTGAAGGTTTGGCTCTGCGTATTATCAATGGTGAAGTACCTGAGGGACTTAAAGGTAAAAAAGTCCTGTCTCTGGATATGGGTTCACTGCTTGCAGGCGCTAAATTTAGAGGTGAGTTTGAAGAACGCCTGAAAGCTGTTTTGAATGAACTGTCGAAACAAGAAGGCAGCGTTATATTGTTTATTGATGAATTACATACCATGGTTGGTGCTGGTAAAGCGGAAGGGGCCATGGATGCAGGCAATATGCTAAAACCCGCCCTGGCTCGAGGAGAGCTGCATTGTGTGGGCGCAACTACGCTGGATGAATACCGTAAATATATCGAAAAAGATGCTGCTCTGGAACGCCGGTTTCAAAAAGTGCTGGTGGATGAGCCAACTGTTGAAGATACAATAGCCATATTAAGAGGTTTAAAGGAGCGCTACGAACTGCATCATGCGGTAGATATTACCGATCCTGCCATTGTTGCTGCGGCTAAGCTGTCACACCGTTATATCACCGATCGTCAGCTTCCCGATAAGGCCATTGATTTAATCGATGAGGCCGCCAGTTTGATTCGCATGGAAATGGATTCCAAGCCGCAAGAAATGGACAGGCTGGAACGTAAACTTATTCAACTAAAAATTGAAAGAGAAGCGTTGAAAAAAGAAAAAGATGAAGCTTCACGCCAGCGGCTGATAAACCTTGATGCCGATATTGCCACCATGGAAGAAGAGTTTTCCCGATTGGAGGATATCTGGAATACCGAAAAAGCATCACTCCATGGCGCCCAGCAAATCAAAGAAGAGCTTGAGGCCGCAAGGCTTGAACTTGAAGCCGCGCAACGTAGCGGTGATCTTGCCCGGATGTCAGAATTGCAGTATGGAAAAATCCCGGAGTTGGAAAAACAGCTTGCCGTGGCCGCCAATACCGGACAACAAAACATGCAATTGCTGCGCAACAAGGTCAGCGATGAGGAAATTGCCGAAGTGGTTTCCAAGTGGACCGGTATTCCGGTTTCAAAAATGCTTGAAGGCGAACGCGAAAAACTCTTACAGATGGAAGAGGCCTTGCATAAAAGAGTTATGGGTCAACATGACGCCGTAGTAGCTGTATCAAATGCCGTGCGCCGCTCCCGTGCTGGTTTGTCCGACTCGAATAAACCCAATGGCTCTTTTTTGTTTCTTGGACCCACCGGTGTAGGTAAAACCGAGTTGTGTAAATCCCTGGCAGAATTTTTATTCGACACTGAAGACGCCATGGTGCGTATAGATATGTCGGAGTTTATGGAAAAGCACTCTGTCGCACGCTTAATTGGCGCACCTCCAGGCTATGTTGGTTATGAAGAAGGCGGCTACTTAACCGAAGCTGTGCGCCGCAGGCCCTATTCAGTATTGCTGCTCGATGAGGTGGAAAAAGCCCACACCGATGTGTTTAATATTTTATTGCAGGTTCTGGACGATGGGCGGCTAACCGATGGTCAGGGTAGAACCGTTGATTTTAAAAATACCGTTATTGTGATGACGTCTAATCTTGGGTCGGATTTGATTCAGTCCATGGTTGGAGAAGCAAGCACTGATGACGACAATCAAAATGAAGAAAACTATGAAAAAATGCGTGCCGCAGTGATGGAAGTGGTGGGTCAACATTTTCGCCCGGAATTTATTAACCGTATTGATGAAGTTGTGGTTTTTCATCCTCTTGCACGGAATCAGATTCGTGGTATTGCCGATGTACAACTGAATTTGTTGCGTAAGCGCCTTGAAGAACATGGCCTGAAATTAACTGTAAATGATGATGTAATGAATAAACTGGTAGAAGTGGGCTATGATCCGATGTTTGGTGCCCGACCGTTAAAGCGTGCTATCCAACGTTGGATTGAGAATCCTTTGGCTCAGGAAATTCTACAGGGAAAGTTTACGCCAGGTTCAGTTATTAAGGCTAGAGTGGAGAACGATAAGATAGTATTTTCATAAGCAAAGCGACCTGTCTTGGCTTGAGGGTTCTTATTCGTAACTTATTGAAGTTGATATTCCAGGTTCATTTTTCACAGTGAACCTTTTTAACGCCCCCCTTGCTGTCCATATTTTTAACACCTTCTCCGCTGATCACTGCTAACAATAAAACTATTTTTGACGCCATTAAGTGGATTTTTAATTGTGTTGATCTTCATCAATAGTCGTAGCTAAACACTGCGCTAGGATGTGCAAACAGGATGGTAAAAAGCTTCAAAAGGAGAAGGCAGTTAAGAGCAATGACCATATCTAATAACATTAGTAGATCTAGGAGTTTGTTGCCGTTTTATTGCAACCATTGAAATTAGAATGCCGAAAATAAATCAAAAATAAAAAGCTGGGAGAATTAACATGGCCACTACAGTAGAACCGATTAAAAACACAGAATATACCGGTGTTCAGCAAGAGCGGGCACCAAAAATAAACTGGCTGATAGCATGCGCGATATTTGTATTAGGGGTGGCTGGTATTGCCATTTTTCGCTGGTACGCGCAAAACTATTCGTTTGAATACGGCCTGGATTATTTTGAGCCGGAATTTGCCATCTATTGGATGAATTTGCTCTATGCAGAGCTTATCCTGATAACCGCACTCGGTATAGCGGGTACTGTTGCAGTATGGCTTACACGGCCTAAAGAGGTAAGCATGACGCCCCATCAAGAGCTTAATATTTATATGCTCCTGTTAGCCGGTTTGGCCGGTGGCGGCATTCTGGCGCCTGTAGTAATTAGTCTTTTTGTAGAAGCCGATGCAGCTTGGCATCAGGTGACTATTCGGGATACTGATTTTACACCAACGCATATTCAACTCTTTTACGGCATCATTCCTTTGCTGGTTGCAGGTGGAGTGATTGGTTTTTTGTGGATTCATACCCGTATGCCGGATTTCCGTAACCGGATTTCTTTCCCCTTGGCTTTGGCCATCGCTGGCCCGATTATGATTATGCCCAATTTAGGTTTCAACGAATGGGGCCATACCTTCTTCTATGCCGAAGAATTGTTTGCTGCGCCAATTCACTGGGGATTTGTAACCCTGGGGTGGGCGGTATTTGGTATTGGGGGA
>JBECKY010000009.1:0-24911 GCA_040235475.1 Pseudomonadales bacterium | reverse complement strand
AAATATTCTTGCCAAAAGAAATTGTCAAAATGCAGATCCAGCAGTGTACCGTCCATATCCAGCAGTACTGTATCGATGTTTTTCCAGGGCAGCATGTTTCAGAATATCCTACCAATAGCGTGTGGTCCTTTGATTCTAATAGGTAAGCCTAACTAAATCGACAAGACATTTCGAGTTTAATCGATCTTCCAGAGGGTCAGGAAGTTTAAACCTAAAATCCTCAGTTGACCGCTTGAAGTGCTAACTAACTTATTGATGTAAGTTGATATTTCAACTGCGCCGCAGATCACCGATTCGGTGAAATACGCTACGGGACAGATTGCACGCTTGAGCGCGCGCATAGCTGCGTTCCAACTCCTTGAAAGAGCCTGCTATTCGGCGTCGTTGCGCCTTGCTCTGCACACGCTCAAACGCACACTCTATCCCGTCCAACTGAGGATTTTAGGTTAAAGTATATTAACAGGTTCCCAAGGGAACGTATCTTCTAGCTGATAAAAGTCAGGTAACAAGTTGTTTTATGGTTGACCGTTTATCGTAAACCCGTTCTGAGGGGCTGCTGGTGCCCTGGCATATGGGGTAAAATATAGACAGTATTGACTGACATTAAATAAGTGGTAATTAATAGACCTGCAAAGCTTTTTACCTTTAGCAGAGTGATAAGAGTAAGTTATGGAATACACTACGACTATTGAGCCATTAGACAAGCGCGTTACTGAGGCGAAGGATCAAAATAACGCTCATTTTCGCACTAACAGATACTTTAATGCCGATGGTTCCTGGTATTTTATTACCAGGGAAGATCCAGCTCCCCATGGGCCTTACGCGGCAAAAAAAGATGCGCAACAAGCGCTTGGGGACTATATTGCATTGATGCGTTCATTTGTTTAGGCGCAAGGGTTTTGGAAATCAGCTAAATGTTTAAGTGGTTTGAGCTAAGGATAATTTTATGACAGAAATTGAATTGGCGCGTTTCAGACGGCAGTTAAGGGAGGTTTCTCAAGAGGCTAAAGAGCTGACACGAACCTTACGCAGGTTTGCTGCCCAGTGTGAAGAAGTCAGCCGTATCATGCGCAGTATACGTGACAGCTACACTTTAGCGGCTGTGCCCCCCTCCGATTTTTCTACCAGCTCCTCCGGTTTGGATTCAGAATTCCCGCTAGCTGAAACAACACTGCCTAAAAGATCCGAATTAACCGCCGTAGAAGGCGGACGACCTTCCTGGTATTCTTTTTCCAGGCGATAACAGCTATCCTGCCGGTGAGATCATTTTTTTGTGTGTGCCTGGTGATAGTTTGTCTATAGATAAAAAAACTGTGTTGAATTGGAGTGTGTATATTATTGAGGCCAGCGACGGCTCTTTTTACACGGGTATTACCACCGACGTTGAACGGCGCTTTGCTGAGCATGCCGGCAGCAGAAAAGGCGCAAAGTTTTTTAATGGTAAGCATCCGGTCAGGCTGTTATTTAAGGAGAATGGTCACAATAGAAGTTCAGCAAGCAAGCGGGAAGCGCAAATTAAATCAATGACGCGTTTGCAAAAAGAAAGGTTACTAGGCTGCGATTATTAAGATCAAATGTTAATACGAAGGGGAATTGATCCTGAAAAATAGGATGACTGGGCAGAAGGCCTGGATGACTTAAAGGTGCCTAGGGTCGGAGTCTAACATGCCAATCTAATTAATCACTTACAGATATCTGTTTGTAGCCTGCTTGCATGAACCTGAAAGAACACTGGAAGCAAGCCTCTCGCTAATCGAAGCTTTTAAATTTGCCATGCTTGGGAGCACATGGACGCAGAGCAATATGACGCACTCACCTGTAAACATACTGTCAGAAACTGCGGGCGCTGGTATTTCGTAAGGTAGAGAAAGGCTTTTGCGATCCGGGGATCACTCTCTTTGATGGCGGGATGTAATGTGGTCTTCCCCCAAAAAACGCACACTCAGTTAGTGTGCGCTTCCCTGCGGCGATTTCTTCAACCTGCTTGCGCTTGCTGCTCAGTAGGCATTAATTTTAAAATCAGGCTGCTTTTTCATTAGCGCAACATACTTTTCTGGAGCTATTCCCCCCAGGTTGTTGCTGAAAAATAAATTGACCTGAATATAAAATAGACCCTCTGATGGCAAGTCTTTAATAAGGTACCCAATGTTAGGTAATTGCCCTTCATAGCGCTCAGGTTTATCCTCTTTCTTTTCATCATCTACTAAGAAAAACCCCAAGGGTAATCGACGGTCGGGGACATTTAGAATAGAAACAATATCAAAGTTATCTCCGGTATGTAACCAGATCCAGTTATCGTCATTATTAACGCCTTTCTCGATCAGTTGCTGTTCAAAGGCCGATAACTCTCCATCCACTATGGCCGGTGCTTTCGGGCCTAAAGCGGTGCGAATTTCAGTACCATATAACTGATTACCATCGAGAGTCAGGGTTAATGAAGGCGAAAAAAGCATTTTACGCCGCATTTTTGGCATGATCAGACGAACATCATAGGTAATATTATAGGGAGTTTCTCTGATTTGCATATTCATTGACAAGAACGGTATGCCTAAAACAATGGCTGTCAATTTGTACGCCGTTATCGCTCGAACGGGGCCACTTTTGCTTTCAAGTGGTTCAGCTACCATCTGTTTATTGCTAAGCGTTAGTCGTGTGAGAGGGGTACCAACTCCAGCGGAGACTCTTATTTTCATGGTATCAAGAGGATCGCCTTTATTAATGCCAGTGTATTCGTCCCAGGTAAATCGATGCCAGTTCATGGCATTTTCAGGGTCTACTTGTAAGGTGTAGTGGTCGGTTTCTACTCGACCAAGCTCCTCACTGTATCTTACATAGTTCTTGTCGGAGCGTAAGAGTGAGTCTTTGACCAGGTAAACATACTTGCTTTCCCCCATGCTGGTCTGGACTGTAATTTCGGCAAGCAATTTGCCATCGACTTTCAGATTGGCGGGCTTTCTTTCTCCTGCATCTAAAAGCATAAAGAGCAATTGGTCATTACCATCCAGCACTGAAATGTAACCATCGATATCCACCATGCTGGATTTGAAATAAACGAAGCCTTCAACGTCGAGTTCATCAAATTGAAAAGGTATTGGTTTTAATTGGCCGTTTGATATGGCAACCAGCGACAAATTATTGAGCCGTTCCCCATTGGCAGAAGTCAACTTGTTGGCTGGAATTTGGACGACACGTTGTTGGTCAATAATGGTAAGCTCAGAAGTGCTGGCAGTTGAAACGAGGCTAAAAAATAATAAAGCTGCTATAAGGCTATTGGGCAAACAGTCTTGTAATAGTCGCATGGTCATCCCTAATTTTAATGTTATTTTAGTAAAGAAAGTTTTGAATGGTTTTTATATGTGATGATTTGCCGAAGACCTCATTGTCAAGGATGCTTTTGGCTAAATAGTTTAATTCTGAAGTATGAGCAGGTCTTTCCCCACAAATTCAGGTCGCGAACATTTTTCAGTGTTGACCAAATATTAAGGGTATTATAAATACAATATTATTTTAACTGGAATAATATTGTATTTATGAAAAATGTGATTTTAGGCAATATTTAATGCGCCAAAGCTCATGAAAATAACTAACAGCCAAATTTTTATTAATAAGCGTGCAGAGCTTCCCTTGGTGCAAAATCAAAGCGGACTACGTGCTTGTTCGTATAAGTGAATGCCTTTTAAAAGGCTTAGTGCCTCTCTAAGCTGGAAGTCCACTTCAACAGCTTCTTCAGTTTGCTGGGCTTTGGCCTTTTCCGTTCTGGCTTTTTTGGTTTCATTTTCCAGATGGCCGGCCAGATCAGCTTCCTTGTAACCCTTAGGCCCATTTAACGTGGTGACTTTGGAAACTTCTACTACGATGTCAGGCTCAATACCTTTTGCCTGAATGGATCGGCCTTTCGGTGTGTAGTAGCGTGCAGTGGTTAGCTTTAGAGCGCGATCATTATGCAGCGGCAAGATGGTTTGCACTGAGCCTTTGCCAAACGTCAACGTGCCCATAATGATCGCGCGGTTATGATCCTGAAGCGCACCAGCTACGATTTCTGATGCAGAAGCCGATCCACCGTTAACCAGAACAACCAAAGGAGTATGAGGTAATAAGGTGTTTTCGTTTGCTTCAAATTTCATTTCGGTATCTGCGAGGCGGCCTTTGGTATAAACAACCAAGCCCTGATTAATAAATGCATTGGTGACGTCAACGGCGGCATCAAGAACTCCACCAGGGTTATTTCTTAAATCAAGCACCAGGCCTTTCAGTGGGACGTTGTTCTTATTAAGGCTTTTTAAAGCTTTTTCCAGATCTTTACCGGTATTGATTTGAAATTGGGTAATGCGAATGTAACCAAAGCCGTCCTCAAGCATTTTGCTTTTAACACTGACCACTTTGATCACGGCCCGGGTTACGGCAATTTCAAGGGGTTCTATTTGATTTTCGCGAATGATGCTCAGCTTGATTTTAGTGCCAGGCTTGCCTCGCATGAGTTCGACGGCTTCATTTAAGCTCATGCCTTTAATCGGTTTCTCGTCAAGTTTAATAATCAGGTCGCCAGCCTTGACACCTGCTTTTGCAGCTGGAGTGTCGTCAATAGGGGTAATGACTTTAACAAAACCATTTTCCATGCCGACTTCAATGCCCAGGCCGCCAAATTCGCCATGGGTGTTGACTTGCAGATCCTTGAAGTCCTCGGGTTCAAGGTAGGCTGAATGAGGATCAAGTTCCGAAAGCATGCCCTTGATGGCATTTTCCAGAAGCGTTTGATCGTCAATCGGTTCTACATAGGCTTTTTTTATTCTGTCCAGAACTTCGGTAAATGTCCTGACTTCATTAAGCGGTAGCCGGTCACTCGAATTGTCTGCCGCACCTATGGCAGGTAATGCGAAGGACACAATCAGTGTGCTTAGCAATAAATGAATTAACGAAATAGTAAATGATTTTGAAGAAGGCATATTAGGTAAAAAATTATTAGGCAAAAACGTTGCAGAAATATTCATAGTGTAGAGTTGTAGTACGATGTTGTTATGAGTTAAACAAGCCAGGCAGTGCTTTGAAAGTTATACCCCAGGCGCTGAAAATTTGCCAGCGAATACAAGCAAAAAGCAAGCAAAATAATTGGAATTAGCCATTATTTGCGCACGATACACCAATGTGTTGGGTCGATCGGCTTTTCACCGGTACGGATTTCAAAATAGAGTCCCGGTCTTTCGAGTCCACCGCTGTTGCCTACCGATGCAATTTTTTCACCTGCAGCTACCCAGTCTCCAGTTTCTTTATACAGGGATTGATTGTGGCCATAAAGGCTTAGGTAGCCACTGCCATGATCAACAATGATTAGGAGTCCGTAGCTTCTGATCCAGTCAGAAAATACAACCCGTCCGCCATGGATAGCGTAAACTGATTGCCCTAAGGGCGCGTTGATCATCACGCCGTTCCATTTGAGTCGCCCTTGCACGCGTTGGTTGCCAAAATTATGGCTGATTTGCCCATTGGCAGGGTAGTACATTTTGCCCTTGCGCTTCCGAAAGGGAATTTCGCCTATATTAGCGGGCAGGTCACTTAATGTGTTTTGCACAGCCTCAAGAATGCTTTCAAGGTGTTTTTGGCTTATCTGCGATTCTTTGATCTGTTGATTTTGATTGGATATGGTTGTGTTGAGCTTGGATAAAGCGGTGGCCCTTTGTTTCTGAGCCTCTTCCATGGCTGACTTTTGTTCATTGAGTTGTGCTTTAAGTGTTTCAAGCAGCTGCGCTTCCTCCTCAAGCGAACGGGTAGTCTTTTGCAGATCGGCAAGAGTTTGATTGTATTCATCGATTCTGTTTATTCTGGCTTTTTGAAAATACTCGTAATAGCGAACATGCCTGGCCAGGGTTTGAGGGTTTTCCTGGTTTAGAATGAGCTTTAGGTATTCCTGCCTGCCGGCAATGTAACTGGCTTGAATGTCAGCAATAAGTGCGAGTTGTTGTTGCTTTTTATTGGCATCTAACTGGGAGTGGCGCGAGTTGAGCGCGCTGATTTCTTTTTTGCTTTGCGCAAGTTGTTCTGCGATTTTTGATGCTTTTTGGCTTATTTTGCCAATTTGTAATTCGGTTTTTTTAAGCTCTTTTTGAGTGTTGTCGCGCTTGCTGATATTTTCGTTTTGTAATTTTTGTAACTTTGATATTTTTTTGTTTAAAATTTTTAATTCTTTTCGGGCTTTTTCAGGGTCGTCTGTTGTGTTTTTGCCAGACCATGCAGTCTGAGGAGCAATATTGGCAGAAAAAAACAGCAGCAAAACCCCAACATAATAAAGCCTCGATAGTGTAGATTTTGCTTGGCTGCTTTTTAAAGTTATATTGGTCATGGACGTGAAAGCTTGAAGCTGAGAATAAGTAATAATGCCTGCTTATTTTTATTGGTATTACGTTATTACGTGGCACTTGGCCTTTAAGTACTCTGTATTTTTTAATCAGAGCTTTCCTGAAATGTAAGCAGGCTTTTCCCCGTCATTTCCTGTGGCTGGGGGATGCCCATCATGGTTAGTAATGTCGGCGCAATATCAGAAAGCACTCCTCCTTTTGTCTGTAGGGTAGCACCAGGGCGGCCAATATAAATCAATGGCACAGGATCGCTGGTGTGAGCAGTATGGGCCTGGCCGGTGTGGGTATCAAGCATTTGCTCAGCATTGCCGTGATCTGCTGTAATTAAGCATTCGCCGCCTGTTCGCTGCAGGCTTTCAGCAATACGACCAATACAGCTATCAAGAGCTTCGATGGCTTTTACTGCGGCATCAAAGTTGCCCGTATGGCCGACCATGTCGCCATTGGCAAAATTGCAAATGATAACATCGTAGCGCCCGCTTTCTGCCGCCTCAATGAGTTTGTCAGTGACTTCAGGGGCGCTCATTTCAGGCTGCAGGTCGTAGGTGGCGACATTAGGCGACTGAACCAGAATGCGATCTTCACCGGGGAAACAGTCTTCGTGTCCGCCGCTGAAGAAAAAAGTTACGTGGGCATACTTTTCAGTTTCGGCAATGCGCAGCTGGGTTTTGCCTAGAGACGAAAGGTATTCCCCCAGCACATTAGCCAGTTTGTGGGTGGGGTAGGCGCAGGGCGCTTCTATATTGGCTGCATATTCAGTCAGCATGACAAAATCTGCAAGCTGGGGGCATTGTTTGCGAACGAAGCCATCGAAATTTTTATCAACAAAAGCCCGGGTGATTTCTCTGGCGCGATCAGCGCGAAAATTCATAAAAATTACGGCATCGCCATCGCTGATGGTGGCGGGTGCGTCATGAGCACCCTGGATTAGCGTGGGTTGCACAAACTCATCGTTTTCACCGCGCTGGTAAGCAAGTTGGAGGGCTTCTACAGCACTGCTGGCAGCAAAGGGGGCTTCACTTTCGGTCAATAAGCGATAAGCCCGTTCAACACGGTCCCAGCGGTTGTCGCGATCCATGGCATAATAACGACCGACAATGGAGGCAATACGGCCTGCATTTAAGGTTTTCAGCTGCTCATCGATGCTTTTCAGATGTGGTTCTGCACTTCTCGGTGGCGTATCCCGGCCATCCAGAAAAGCATGTACATAAATTTTATCAGCACCTTGTTGATGTGCCAGATCAATCATTGCACGGATATGATCAACGTGACTGTGCACACCACCGTGCGAGAGCAGCCCCATGATGTGCACGGCTTTATCTTGACTTACAGCCTTTTTGACCGCAGCAGTCAGGGCTTCGTTTTGGAAAAAGTCACCGTCTTTAATAGACTTGCTGATGCGGGTGAAATCCTGGTAAACCACCCGCCCGGCACCAAGGTTCATATGGCCCACCTCAGAGTTGCCCATTTGACCTTCAGGCAGGCCCACATCAAGACCGGAGCCGGAAATGAGGCCGTTTGGACAGCTGGCCTTCAGTTGATCCAGGTGGGGGGTTTTGGCAGCCAGTATGGCATTGTGATCAGCACTTTCTCTGTGCCCAAAGCCGTCGAGAATGATGAGCATGTAAGGTTTACGCTGGGGATTGCTATAAGTGGCCATTAATACTGGATTACCTGTTAGATTTTGTGCGGGAGCGGGTATTTTATCTATTTTACCTGAAAATGGCTATTTAGCGCCGGTATTGGTTCTGGTGCTGGCAGTACCCGTGTATAATTTCGGCCTCGAATCAATTTGAACTAGTTGTATCTTTATTTATGGAACAGTTTGTAGAGTTTATTATCAACCATTGGCTCCTGGCTTCAGCATTTGCTGCTTTGCTGGCCTTGCTCATTTACACGGAAATGAACCGCGGTGGTGTGGCAGTAAGTCCGCAACAAGCTATCAACCTTATCAATAATGAAGAGGGTCTGGTAGTTGATATCCGGGAAGCAAAAGTTTTTCAAAAAGGCCATATTACCGATGCCCTTAATATTCCGGTAGCAGCATTGAAAGACCGGGTTGTGGAGCTTGAAAACTATAAAACCAAACCGGTGGTTTTGGTTTGTGAAACCGGCCAGAATGCGGGTTTTGCTGGTCGCATGTTGAAAGAGGCCGGCTTTGAAAAAGTGGTGCGTTTATCCGGTGGTATTTCAGGCTGGCGGGGTGAAAGCTTGCCATTGGTTAAAGCTTGATAATTTGCCAGCCTCATTGATAAAAAATACCCTTAAGTTTTTATGCCGCCTGTAATTCAATATTACATTTAAAAGGTAAACTAATGTCAGAAGCACAAGCAAATCCTGCCGGGCAATTTGCCTTTCAGCGTATTTATGTAAAAGATATTTCTTTTGAAGTTCCCGGTGCGCCCGAAGCGTTTACTGCAGAGTGGAAGCCGGAAGTTAAACTCGATTTGAATACCAAAAACAACAAGGTCTCTGAGAACACCTTTGAAGTTGTGCTGAGCGTAACGGTTACGGCAAATAACCAGGGCAAGGTGGCTTTTTTGGCCGAAGTTCAACAGGCTGGCATCTTCCTGATTAACGGCATGCCTGCAGAGCAGATACAGCACTTGCTGGGCGCCTATTGTCCAAACGTTCTTTTCCCTTACGCCAGAGAAGCCATTTCAGATCTGGTTAATCGTGGCAGCTTTCCGCAATTTTTGTTGGCTCCGGTTAATTTTGATGCCCTGTATGCAGAGGCATTGAAGCGAAAAGCTGAAGATAAAAAGGATATTGTGGAGCACTAAGGGCTTTAACATAGTGCTGGCGGCATTAAAGGGCTGTTTAGCCCTCTATGATTCGGCACCCTTAAAACCCAGTTGGCGCCAGGCTTCATAAGTAATCACTGACACAGCATTGGATAAATTCAAACTGCGGGAATCAGCCACCATTGGGATTTTTATAAGGTGCTGACTTGGTGTACCCAGCAATACTTCATCAGGGAGGCCGCGGGTTTCTGGTCCGAATAACAAGGCGTCACCTTCCTGGAAGTGGATATCGGTATAAAAATGTTTACCCTTTGTGGTACAGCATAAAATCCGGTGGGGCGAAGTCTTTTCAATAAAGGCCTGCAATGTCTTATGGACCATCACCCTGGCCCATTCATTGTAGTCCAGTCCAGCTCGACGCAATTTCTTATCGTCCAGGTCAAAACCCAGAGGCTCAATCAAATGCAATTGATGGCCGGTATTGGCGCAAAGCCGAATGATATTGCCGGTATTGGGCGGAATTTCAGGTTCGAATAAGACAATATGAAGCATGGGGCAGCGGCTTTGGGCTTGTGGTCTTTGTGTGGAATATGCTTTGGCAGCTATTGAGTCATCGGCAAATAGCAAGCACATATCATCCCTTTGGAGTCTACCAGATTTATACCATGGGGGTGAGCCTGGGCTAAACTCTATCGCTGAACAGAATAAACACGGCCTATCAGTTGGCTGTTGTTTGCCAAAGGTAAGGAAAGGGCTTGCTGAATTTTGTTTTCACCCAGGGCGTCTGGAATAAAATTCAGGATTTTTATGTGCTTAAAAAAGTGAAGCCGTCAGTTTTTCTACCGTTAATCAGATAACTGTGTGGCCCAGCTATAAGCAGCAGGTGTCGCGAAGAGGGTAACTTGTGTTGTGGTTTAAGCTTGTAGCTTAAGGTTAAAATTGCAAGGGCTTTATCGGAAACTACCGAAAACGAAAGCTAGGGACTTCCATTTTCAGAGATCTGTAACTCTTTGATTTTTCTAGTGAGGGTATTACGCCCCCAGCCGAGCAAATCGGCAGCGTCCCGGCGGCGACCGCTGGTATGGGCAAGGGCTGTTTCAATCATTATTTTTTCAAACGTGGGCACTGCGGTATCCAACAGTTTTTCGGAGCCACAACTAAGCTGTTGATTTGCCCAGTTTTTCAAGGCTTTTTCCCAGTTATTGCCGGTTTCTGGCTGTGTGGTTTGAGCTTGCAGTTCGGGGGGAAGGTCGGAGATATGAATTTCTCGACCTGAGGCCATCACGGTTAGCCAGCGACAAGTATTTTCCAACTGGCGGACATTGCCTGGCCAGCTTAGCCGGGACAAGTACTCAATGGTTTCAGGGCGTAGCTGTTTGGGATCAGTGTTTAATTCTTTCGCAGCTTCGGTTAAAAAGTGTTCGGCGAGCTGTGGAATATCTTCACGTCGATCAGCCAGTTTTGGAATGTGGATGCGAATAACGTTCAGGCGGTGAAACAGGTCTTCTCTAAACCGGCCCTCTGTGACCAGGTCTTCAAGATTTTGATGGGTAGCAGCAATGATGCGTATATCGACATTTACGGAAGTATGACCACCTACTCGATAAAATTCACCATCGGAGAGCACTCTTAATAAACGTGTTTGCGCATCAATGGGCATGTCGCCTATTTCATCCAGAAACAAGGTGCCTCTGTTTGCCTGTTCAAAGCGGCCTTTTCGCAGTGAGGTTGCGCCGGTGAATGCGCCTTTTTCGTGGCCGAAGAGTTCAGATTCGATTAAATCTCTTGGAATGGCGGCCATGTTTAAGGCAATGTAGGGGCTTTCAGCGCGTGGGCTATGCCGGTGCAGGGCCTGGGCGACCAATTCTTTACCGGTTCCTGATTGTCCATTGATCAGCACGGTGATATTTGATTGCGAGAGCCGCCCTATAGCTCGAAATACTTCCTGCATCGCCGGCGCTTCGCCGATGATTTCCTGTGTTTTGCCGGAACTAAGCCGTTGTTCTTTTACATCGTTTTCGTGGCGGTAAGCTATGGCTCTTTGGACCAGGGCAATGGCCTCGTCGATGTCAAAGGGCTTGGGCAAATATTCAAATGCCCCACCCTGGTAGGAAGCCACAGCGCTATCAAGATCTGAGTGGGCGGTCATAATAATAACGGGCAGTTCAGGGTATTTCGCCTGAATTCGGGACAGCAAATCGAGACCGCCGATGCCAGGCATGCGGATATCGGTGATAATTAATGCCGGTTGGTAATGTTCGAGCTCTCTAATCGCGGAATCGCCCTCTTCAAAGCATAAAGGTTCAAGGCCTTCCTGGCTAAGGGCTTTTTCCAACACCCAGCGAATCGATTCGTCATCGTCTATTATCCAAACTTTATTGTAATTCATTGTTGTTACTCCAACTTACCCTAAGGGTAAAATAACGCTGAAGCAGGTTCTCCCGGCTTCACTTTCTGATTCAATTAAGCCATGGTGATGGTCAATAATGGATTGGGATATTGATAAGCCCAGGCCACTGCCTTCCGCTCTGCCACTGACCATGGGGTAAAAAATACTTTCCAGAAGTTCTTGGGGAATGCCTGGCCCGTTATCGATGATATCTATTTGCATTGCCAGGCGGTGCCTGGTTGAGCCGATGGTAAATTGGCGATTGACCCTTGTTTTTAACACAATACAGGGGTTCTTTTGCTCTTTGTTCTCGACAAGAGCCTGGTAAGCGTTGCGGACAATATTCAGTAATGCTTGTATCAGCTGGTCCTTGTCTGCTTTTAGCTCAGGCAGGCTGGTGTCGTAGTTGCGAATGATTTTAATTTGGTCGTGGGCTTCCGCTAGAATGACACTGCGTACCCGTTCCAGTACTTCGTGAATATTTACAGGCTCTTGTTTGCTGATATTTCTCGGGCCCAGCATTTGATCCACCAGGTTGCGCAGACGATCAACTTCGCGAATGATGACCTGGGTATATTCTTGCTGTTCTTCAGGCAAGGTGCGTTCCAGTAATTGCGCCGCACCCCTGATACCGCCCAGTGGGTTTTTAACTTCATGGGCAATACCGCGGATAAGGGATCGGTTAGACACCTGGTTGTTACGTAAGGCGTCGTCCTTGCTGATGCGCATCAGTCGGTCAAGGGGCCTGAACTCTAATAACAGACCAGGGGCCTGATCGGTTTCCAGCATGGGTATGACGTAGTAATCGGCTATAACAGGATCCAGGCCAATTCGTTCAATGCTTGCTTCTCGCTTAATGTATGAATGGCCACTTTGCAAGGCGCTTAATAAGGAGCCATCATTGCATTGGTCGTCCACAAAAAGGCTGCTAATAGGTTGATTAAAAACCCTTTTTGCGCTGACAGCAAACAAGATTTCGCTGGCTGGGTTAATATATTGTATGTTTAAATTCTGATCAAGAACCAATACCGCAGAGTGCAGTCCATCTAGGATAAGTTTATATCCGGTGGATGTTGGCATAGTTAACGACGTCATGGTTGCTAAAATGTCTATGTTGCCTTTTATTAATAATAAGGGCCTGATTAATAGCAGTGCCGGCAATCAGCGTTACCGAATGACTCTGCAAAATATGCACCACAATTAACTAATAGCAAAATCACTAAAATATATCAGCTTGATAAATCCCATCAAGCTGATGAAATTCATTAAGCAAGTGCTTGCGCCTTTTAATGATGCGCAAGCATACAGGCATGCACCAAAATTGTGCGCACAAAAACAAGATTACTCTTTTTAGTGCACCAGTTGAAGTGTGAGGATGGTGCGCATCTTTATTTGTCAAGAATCATTGATTGCGGTAAAGCCGTCGGGATTTAATGCTGGATAGAAGTTTTGTGCACATGGAACTGAACGGGTTTTGCTGATTGCACTATTTTGCCTTTCGCATCTTCGATTTGAGCGCTCAGGCTGTGGGTGCCACGATCAGGGTTTGCCATGGTTCGGGAAAAGCCCGTACCAGGCAGTATCTTTCCATCAAGCATGATTTTGATAAGATGGTTTTTTTTAAGCTGAGGCTGTAATTGAACGCTCGCGTTTACGGCGCTTACGTTCCAAAAACTTTCATCGTGTGTCGGTGAAATAATTTCAAACTTACTATAACCCGTGTCAGCAGGCGGTTTAGTCGGTGCCTTGAGGGTTGTCTTGGCGGGCAGGGGTAAATTAATTGTGGGCAGCTCTTTGACTTCTATCACTTCAGCGTCAGCCATTGGCTCATCAGTAAAGATAACATTGCCATCGCTATCAACGGATTTGTATACCTGCTTTACGTTTTCGGTTTTCTCTACAGCTTTTGTTTTTTCTGCCGCTGGCAAATTGGTGTTTAATGTGAATATAAAAAGAAAACAAAAAAACAGTCTGGTTTTTATCATGGCGATCCTTCAAGTAGTTTTATTGACCTTGGAATCGTAAGCCTTACCTTAAGGAACCTGCGAGGCCATGGTTTGACCAGCGCGTCCTTAATATTGTTACAGATGCCTAAGAATAAAGGAAAAGACGGATTTTGACCATTATGTTATGCGTTAATATGCAGGCAAAAAAAAACTCCCCTGCCAAAACAGGGAAGGTTTTTTAGAGTTAAGCGTATACTTACAGGCTGTAGTACATGGCGAACTCAACAGGGTGGGTTGTGCTGTTTAAGCGTTCAACTTCTTGCTCTTTCAAGGCGATGAAACCGTTAATCATATCATCGCAGAAAACGCCGCCTTCTTTTAGGAAGGCGTTATCAGCTTTGAGGGCTTCCAAGGCTTGTTCCAGACTGGAGGCAACGGTTGGGTACTCGCCAAGGGCTTCAGGAGGCAAGTCGTACAGGTCTTTGTCTGCTGCATCGCCAGGATGGATTTTGTTCTTAATGCCGTCAAGGCCAGCCATTAGCATGGCAGAGAATGCCAGGTAAGGGTTGGCTGTTGGGTCAGGGAAGCGCACTTCAATGCGACGAGCCTTAGGGCTGCTAACGTAGGGAATACGAATCGAGGCAGAGCGGTTGCAAGCTGAATAAGCCAGTATGACCGGCGCTTCAAACCCGGGAACCAGGCGCTTGTAAGAGTTGGTAGAAGGATTGGTCATTGCGTTCAATGCCCGGGCGTGTTTAATAATACCGCCGATATAAAACAGTGCAGTTTCAGACAGCCCTGAGTACTCGTCACCGGCGAAAATATTTTTACCGTCTTTAGAAATCGATTGGTGAACGTGCATGCCGCTGCCGTTATCACCTACAAGTGGCTTGGGCATAAAAGTAGCAGTTTTACCGTAGGCATGGGCAACGTTGTGAACGCAGTACTTTAGAATTTGCACTTCGTCAGCTTTACGCACCAGGGTGTTGAATTTAACACCAATTTCGTTTTGGCAGGCCGTAGCCACTTCATGGTGATGAACTTCAACCTGAAGGCCCATGGATTCCATTGCGCCACACATGGCGGCACGTAAATCGTGAGCTGAATCTACGGGTGGTACAGGAAAATAACCACCTTTAACACCGGGTCGGTGACCGATATTGCCGCCATCAAAAGAGGCAGCAGAAGACCAGGCTGCTTCTTCGGAATCAATGCTGTAGCTGGCACCGCTGATATCAGCTTTCCATTTTACGTCATCGAAGATAAAAAATTCGGGCTCGGGGCCAAAGAAAGCAGTGTCGCCAATACCGGTGCTCTGTAAGTATTTTTCCGCACGTCTGGCAACGGAACGGGGGTCGCGATTATAACCTTGCATAGTTTTAGGTTCGATGATATCGCAACGGATGTTAAGGGTGTTTTCATCGGTGAAAGGGTCGAGCACGGCGCTGCTGTCGTCTGGGAATAAGATCATGTCCGATTCGTTAATGCCTTTCCAGCCAACAATGGATGAACCATCGAACATTTTGCCAAATTCAAAAAATTCGTCATTAATTTCGCGGGTAGGAATAGACACATGCTGCTCCTTGCCAAGGGTGTCTGTAAAACGTAAATCTACCCATCTCACGTCGTTTTCTTTGATCAATGTAAGCGTCTTCTCAGACATTTTAGTTTCCTCTAGGTTGATAGCTGACAATAATTTAAAGTAACCAGAATTACGATTGCTTGCGACTGACTGTATTACCGTTTTTCAAGCCCTTGCGTTAGGTGCATGGATTGTCTGGTGGTAATGATTGCCATCGTTCATAACGTAAAGCCCTAGGGCTTCTTGATAGTTTCCGGAGCTCGGCCAAATGAAACGCAAAATATATGCCATTGGAACTCAGTATGGAAGTCTTTTTAGTGCAAAAACCCAGCCGATTTAACCCACGACTTTCAGGATGCAAAAGTAAACCCTGAATTAGGCAGGATGGGCTTTAAGCCTAAGCCTGCCCGTGTGTGTTTACTGCATCGCGTTGTAAGTTGGTGACCTATTTTACGAGGCTTGACGTTTATTGCCAGCAATTTATTAAATTTTTGCACCAGTACGGTGCGCTGGTCTTGTTCTATGCTTGCATCTTAATCTTGACCTACTTCGATTAAAACCAGAATCAGCCCGTTGTTTTCTTCAATGCTCAGTACTTGATGGCCATTGATGCGGCACCAGGCTGGAATGTCCTGTTTTACCCCGGGGTCAGTTGCAGATACTTCAAGATGATCGCCGGGATGCAGCTCTTTAATCTTATTTTGAGTTTTAATCACCGGCATCGGGCAGAGCAGCCGTCTGGCATTGAGCTGATGGATATTCATATGTGCCAGTCGGGATTTAAATCTTGGCTTGGCAGCGGCACCAGTTCCCGATGGATGGTCACCCCGTCTTTTTTGCGAATGTCCACGCAAACAGAATCAGCACTTCGACCCTGGCTGTAGCGGGCTGCAATACGGGCGGCAAAGGCCAGCTCTTCGTCACTGGCGGTGCCGTCGACCAGGGTTAATGGACCAGAATGGCTGGTAATGCGAATTGAGTGAAATTCGTGCCTATAGCCTTCCAGAAAGTTATTTTCGCCTTCTTCACGGCCAATAATAAGTTTGTAGTGAGGCTCGGGCCTGATATGCCTACCCACCTTTAATAACATAATGTCGTCAAGCTCGTAATTGCGTTCGTTACGGGCCTGCCATAGATCGGCAAGTTTTTTGGAATAGGATTCGTCGGTCAGAAAGCAGCACCCGCCAGCAGGCTGGGCATAGTCGTCCAGGCCAAATTTTTTTGCCAGCGCCATTTGAGGCTTGCGGCTGCGACCACCAAAATCATAGAGGCCTTCGCGGTCTACCCAGCCTTCAATTTCGGGCAATGTGGGCGGTAGATTTTTAGCGCACAAAGGGCGAAGCAGGCGGTCTTGTGCACCTGATTCTTTGCAGATAATCGGCATGGTTGAGCGGCGCTGGGATTTTGGTCGTTGGCCAATGACTTCGCCAGTGATGATAAAGTCGAAACCTTCTGTGTCGGCCAGCTCACGGGCGCGGTTAATCATCAGATTGGCCTGGCTAACCATAAAGATTTTACAATCCAGGCAAGGGTTTAGGTGTTGTCCGTAGCCATGCTTGGGGTTGAGCACAATCTCTTTGTATTCTTCAGAAATATCAATGATATGCAGTTTGATACCGAGTTCTTCTGCCACCCAGAGGGCATTATTGCGCTTTTCTTTTGCGGCGTCTTTTTTACGGATGGCGTGTGTATGGCCCTCCACGCAAAAGCCGGTGTAAAAATTAACACCTTCCACGGTAATGCCTTGTTCCTGAATGACTTTTACCGCAAGCATGGAGTCCAGGCCTCCAGAAACCAGCGCAATGGCTTTACGTTGCATGTTTATGCTCAGAAAGTAGTGCTTAGATAAAATAAAGTGGTCATCAAACTGAAAACAGTTGATGGGGGGCGAGATTGTACATCATTCGGTGGCCAATAAAAATTGTTGATTTTTTAATCAGCGTTAGCGTTTTTCGAGTGAGATCTTGCTCTGGCTCATGTATACTCGCGCGCCGGCACCACGTTTCGGTCTTTTTTAACAATTGGCGGCTCATTACTTGGTTTGTCAAGGCTATTAACAATAGCTGTTTAAAAAAGCAGTGAGTTGCCAAACATTCAGCCACTTTATAAGACTTGTAGCCCATTATGATCGAGAAAATACGTAATATAGCCATTATTGCCCACGTTGACCATGGCAAAACCACCCTCGTTGACAAATTGCTGCAACAATCCGGTACCTTTGGCGATCGCGATATGCTCGTGGAAAGGGTGATGGACTCCAATGATCTGGAGAAAGAACGTGGCATTACTATCCTATCAAAAAACACCGCTATTAACTGGGGCGGTTACCATATCAATATCGTTGATACTCCGGGCCACGCTGATTTTGGTGGCGAGGTGGAGCGGGTGCTGTCCATGGTCGATTCGGTATTGCTGTTGGTGGATGCGGTTGACGGCCCTATGCCGCAAACACGGTTTGTAACCCGTAAAGCGTTTGACCGGGGTTTGAAACCCATCGTGGTGATTAACAAAGTTGATCGCCCAGGAGCCAGGCCCGATTGGGTGGTTGATCAGGTGTTTGATTTGTTCGATAACCTGGGTGCCACCGATGAGCAATTGGATTTTCCCATTATCTATGCTTCAGCCTTGAACGGGGTTGCCGGTCTGGAGCAGGATCAACTGGCCGATGACATGACCCCCTTGTTTGAAACCATTGTTAAAAAAGTCTCAGCTCCGCAAGTGGATGCCGGTGGTCCGTTCCAAATGCAAATCAGCTCACTGGATTATTCCAGTTATGTGGGGGTGATTGGTGTGGGCCGAATTACACGCGGTCGTGTTGCCACCAATCAGCAGGTAAAAATAATTGATAGCGAAGGCCAGGTTCGTTCAGGTCGAGTGATGCAGGTTATGGGTTACCTTGGCCTTGAGCGAGTTGAAGTGGAAAGCGCCGAGGCGGGTGATATCATTTGTATTACCGGCATTGAGAAACTGAATATTTCCGACACCCTGTGTGATCCGCAAAATGTTGCCGCCTTGCCGCCTTTATCTGTTGACGAACCCACCGTGAGCATGACCTTTCAGGTGAATACCTCGCCGTTCGCCGGCCAAGACGGCAAATTTGTCACCTCAAGAAATATCCGGGAAAGATTGGATCGTGAACTGATACACAATGTTGCTTTAAGAGTTGAGCCGACCGATAGTCCAGATCGCTTTAAAGTATCTGGCCGGGGCGAGTTGCACCTGTCGGTGTTGATTGAGACCATGCGCCGCGAAGGTTATGAGCTGGGCGTTTCCCGCCCAGAGGTCATACTGAAACAAGTAGATGGCGAAACCCAGGAGCCTTATGAGACTGTAAGCATTGATGCAGAAGAGCAGCACCAGGGTTCGGTGATGGAAGAAGTGGGCCGACGTAAAGGCGAGCTGATAGACATGGTGCCCGATGGCAAAGGCCGGGTTCGACTTGACTACACTGTGCCTTCCCGCGGCATGATTGGTTTTCGTTCACTGTTTTTAACCTTGACATCCGGCACCGGGATCATGACCAGCACCTTTTCTCACTATGGAGAAGTGAAATCTGGAGACATGGCTAAACGTAAGAACGGTGTGCTGATTTCCATGGTGCAAGGCAAGGTATTGGGCTTTTCCCTGTTCAATCTACAAGAACGGGGGCGGATGTTTATTATGCCCAACATAGATGTCTATGAAGGCATGGTGATTGGTATTCACAACAGAGGCAATGACCTGGTGGTGAACCCTACCAAAGGAAAGCAATTAACCAATATGCGCGCCTCAGGAAACGATGAGAATATTGTGCTAAGTCCGCCTATTAAAATGAGCCTGGAGCAAGCGCTGGAATTTATTGAAGGCGATGAGCTGGTGGAAGTTACGCCGGAAAATATTCGTATTCGTAAAAAAATCCTGAAGGAGAATGATCGCAAAAGAGCATCCAAGGCCAGCGAAGTCTGCTGATTGCAAGCGGCACTGGTTAATTCGCCCTTGAGAGTTAAAGAGTTAATCAGTGCCTTTGCCTGGGTAGCAAAGGCATTATCTTTCGAAAAGGAAATGCTGATTTTCAACCCAAAATGGGTTAAGTTGTAGCTCTCTTGTTTTTAATGGTTAGTTATTTATTAACCACTACCAATAGCGTTGAACAAGGAGGTGCGATTGATTATTCTGTATCCAGATATCAGGCCTTATACCTGCCATCATTTAGAGGTCGACTCTACCCATACCCTTTATCTTGAAGAAAGCGGCCATCGCGATGGCATTCCCGTGTTGTGCATTCATGGTGGGCCAGGGGCCGGTTCTGAGTCTCTGCACCGGCGATTTTTCAACCCTGATGACTACCGGATTATTCTCTACGACCAGCGCGGCGCAGGTAAGTCTACACCCCACGCTGAACTAAAAGACAATACCACCAAGCATTTACTTGACGATATTGAAACCATCCGGAATTTTCTTGGCATTGAGCGCTGGGCACTGTTTGGCGGTTCATGGGGCTCAACCCTTGCGCTTTTATATGCACAACAGCATCCCGAAAAAATATTGGGTATGATTCTGCGGGGTATTTTTCTTTGCCGCCAACAGGACCTCGACTGGTTCTATCAAGGGCACGGTGCCAATAAAGTTTTCCCCGAAGCCTGGCAGGAATTTGAAAACGTGATTCCGCAAAGTGAAAGAAGCGACATGATCAGCGCCTACTATAAACGCTTAACCGGTGCGGATGACGTTGCCCGAATGCACGCGGCTAAAGCCTGGTCCATTTGGGAAGGCCACTGTGCAACGCTTAGGCCAAACCATAATGTACTCGACCACTTTAACGACCCACATCGTGCTGTCAGTCTGGCTCGTTTAGAGGCTCATTATTTTAAAAACAAAGCCTTTATTGAAGCCAATCAAATTATAAAAAATATAAACACCATCAGCGAAGTACCAGGCATTATTGTCCACGGTCGTTACGACATGATCTGTCCTTTGGAAAATGCCTACACGCTCCATAAAGCCTGGCCCGCTTCAAAACTCAATGTGGTCAGGGATGCTGGCCATTCCTGCAGTGACTCAGGCATTATTGATGGCCTGGTGCGGGCAACAGAACAAATGGCAAAAAATTTGCGTGGCCCTAGTTTTAACTAAAGCCCATGCCCGAGCAGCTGTTGTTTTTGTAGATTGGGTTATAAGCCAACAAAAGTATATCTTAACGGATTAACTAAATAGAGGAATATCATGTTTCAATCAATTAAAACCACACTGTCAAGCTTAACTTTCGGCTGCCTGTTATTGAGCGCAAACAACGTACTGTGGGCGAGTGCGTTGGACTTAACTGTCAGCGACGAAGCTGGACAAATTAAATATGAAAGCGCCTATGACATTACAAATTTTTATTATTCATTGGGCGTGCTCAGTTTTGACAGCGACGCAGACAATACCGCTGCCGCTGCCGATGGCAAAGCCTGGTATATTGGCTTTGCACTCACCGAAGCTGTCAGCGGTCAGTCCCGAGTGGGCTTGGGCGTTAAAATAAATCAAGTGTCAATCGACGTTGATAGCGTACTGGTCAATGACTTTGATGGCGGCGCTTTAGCCATTGGCGGCTACGCGCATTTATTTTTGCCTGCCAATGAAAAATTTCGAATGCGAGCTGAAGCTTATTTTGGTCCTGACGCCATCGCCTATGATGATATAAGCGAATACAGCGAATTCGGTATTCAATTTGAATACAACATCATTCAAAATGCTGTTGTTATGCTGGGCTATCGCCAAATAAGCGTTGACATATTCGAACAGGATTTTGATCTTGATGACGACGCTTACTTTGGTGTTCGCCTGGAATTTTAACCGCAGTTAGAACACCCACCTAGAGCATTTCCAATTGCGAGCATTGTTACAACGAGTAAAGCAAGCCAGCGTAGTAATAAACGGGCAATGCGTTGCTAAAATAGAAAGTGGTCTACTGGTGTTTTTGGCCATTCAAAAAGGTGATGATAAAACTAAAGCAGACAAGCTGCTTAAAAAAGTATTGGCCTACAGAATTTTTAATGATGAGCAGGGTAAAATGAATCTAAGCCTGCAAGATGTGCAGGGCGGCTTGCTGGTTGTGTCTCAATATACCCTTGCAGCAGATACAGAAAAAGGTTTGCGCCCCAGCTTTAGTTCAGCCGCTGCACCGGAAGCAGGACAACAACTCTACGACTACTGGTTAGCTGAAGCTAAAAAAAGCCATCCCCACGTTGCAGCCGGAAAATTCGGTGCCGACATGCAGGTGAGCCTGCTTAATGATGGCCCGGTTACTTTTTTATTAGAAAATTAATACAATCACCAACGGTGTCGCGAACGATTGGGCGTTTAAATATTGAATTAAAAAACCATGCATTACTATCTAGGGATTTTAATATGTTAAGTCAAGATTTGATTCTTTGATGGACTGGCCGCTTTCAAAAAAGCTGCGCCCTTTTTTCCTCATCTTTGGTTCGATTCAGCTCGTCGATCTGAATATGCGACGCGACAAACTCGCCGTCGGCGGGTATGCGATTGTTATGCCTGTCGAATCATTTTTATTAATCGTTCAAGCATTAAGGCCCTGCCAACCATTTGAGAAAATCTCTCTCTGGAACCGGGCGGCAGAAGAGGAAGCCCTGGAAGTTCTCGCAGCCGAAATGGGTCAGGATGTCGCGCTGCACTTCGGTTTCGACGCCTTCGGCGATGACCGGCAGGTTCATGTGTTTACCAATTGCGATCATGGACTCAATGAGCGGATGCTCAACGGCGCTGCTAAGTTCGAGGACGAAGGACTTGTCTATTTTGATCTGATCAAGCGGCAGGTCGCGCAGATAAGCAAGTGAGGAATAACCTGTGCCGAAATCGTCCATGGACACTTTGATTCCCTGCTTGCGTAATACAGTAAGTTTTTCGATGGCCTCATCCAGATCTAAAAGCAGTGCCGTCTCAGTGAGCTCCAGCATCAGTCGGCCGGGATCGATGCGGTATTTAGTCAGCACATGTCGCACCTGCTCGACGAAATCCGGGCGCGAGAACTGCCATGGGCAAACATTGACGGAGAGATGGCCGGAGAACAGCGCTCCCGCAGTTCGCCAGGCAGCAAATTTCGAACAGGCCTGATCTAGCACCCAGCGGCCGATAGTGTGGATCAAGCCGGTTTCCTCGGCAATTGGTATGAAGGCTTCAGGCGCTATATCGCCCAGCTCAGAATGATGCCATCGCAGCAACGCCTCGGCGCCGATACACTGGCCGTTAATGTCGACCTGTGCTTGAAAGTATAGCTCCAGTTCACCATTGCCGATTGCACGCCGCAGTCCATCTTCAAGCAGCAGGCGGCTGGTCGCAGTGTCATGCATTTCAAGTGTATAGAACTGGATATTGCCACGGCCCAGGTGTTTTGCCCGGTATAAGGCCATATCTGCGTGGCGCATGATATCGAGCTCGCCTTCGCCGTTCTCGGGGAACAGTACGACACCGATACTGGCACCAAGATTAAATGCCCGGTCGCCGACATATAACGGACTTAGTAGTTTCTCCAGAATTTGGTGCGCCAGTTCACGTGCCATCTCTTCAGCCACCTGCAAGTTCGATGTGCAAATGCGTTGCAGCACCACAAACTCATCCCCGCCCATGCGCGCCACAAAACCACGCTCTGCGACTACCTTATCAAGGCGTCGGGCGACTGCACGCAGCACTTCGTCACCAACGTCATGAGAAAGCACATCATTAATATTTTTGAAATGATCGAGGTCGATAAGCAGCAACACACCGATTTCTTTACCAAGCTTCACCTCACGCAACATCTGGGATAGATATTCGTGTAAGTGCGCGCGACTGGCCAGGCCGGTCAGGTAATCATAGTATGCCATGCGACGGATGTGGGTCTCAGCCCGAAGGCGTTGCAGCTCGGCGCTGGCACGGGCGGCGAATATTTCCAGTATTTCCTGCACCTGTTCGATATGTTCCAGTGGTTTGTTATCAAGCACCACTATCAGTCCGAGCGGCTGGCCCTGGGCATCAAACAGTGGCGTGCCGATATAACCTTCTATACCCATCTCGACGAGCAGTTGATCCTCCGGGAACAATTGCTGCACACCGCGTGGGTAGGCGCAGGTAATCTGGCCCATCACATTAGCACAGGGCGTACCGGCCAGTGGATAACTAAAATCGGCTGCAGTCTGACCATGAGCGCAAACCGCGAGGGTGTTAATCCGTGCCACAGTTTTTTCCTCGAGTTCACCGATAAAAGCGTATTCAGCATCAAACAGCTTAGCCAGGTTTAGTGTCAGTTGCTGGAAGAAAGCCTCGCCAGTCTCAGCAGAAACACCTGCCGCGATAAGGCGCAGGGCATCTTCAACGCGTTTCTTATCCGTCACATCTTCATGCATCAGCACCACATCCGTTATTGTCCCGGCCAGATCCTTGATCGGATAGATATAGCCTTGTATCCAGCGGTCTCGGGAAGGCTCTTGCGCAATTCGGTTGACAACCGGGTTGTAGATGATCGGTGGGATTACTGCGGTCTCGCCAGTGAAGCTTTTTTCGAAATAAGGCATAACGCCTTTTTCGGCGAGCTGCCGGTCTTGCAAGATATTATACGAGGCGAGCCCCTCAACCTTTACGCCCCACAGCTTTTCCCAGGCAGGGTTGACCTGGCGGGTAAACCCATCCGGTGACAAAAGTTGAATACTAAAGGGCGACTGCTCGACCAGCGAGCGGAAACGCCGCTCGGAATTCTGTAGGTGTAACTGAAGCTCACGGCTGTAAGCCGCACTCATAATGATCACCATCAACAGATAACCAAACGGACCCAATTCGATGAAGTCTATTACCGACAGGCGCACAAGAATACCCTGTATCGAGGCCAGCAGAAACACACCCACGCCGAACAGCATCGCCAGATCTGTGCCACGGCGTTCCCGGCGATAACGCTCACCAATGGCATAAAGCGCATAACCAAACACCATGAACACGGTGGCGATGGTGAGGTACGTCCAAGCGCCACTATCGCCAATACCACGGGTAACAAGCTCTCCCCAGGGCAATTGCAAGGTCCGGATACCGTCAAAATGGTGATATTGCAAACTGTAGGGTTGACTTAGATTGACCATGAACAACAACGCAAACAACGTGCTCAACCCTATCAGCAAGGGTAAAGGCTGCTTCCCTGTGTGCCGAGCGATAAACCAAGGGAAAAGCCCTAAAAACAGGCATAAAACGGATAAATTCCAATTAAGTGCCTGTATGAACTCACGCTCATTGGCCGCCTGATAAATCAAGATGTGAGAAATAGAGAACGGCATCATCAACAAGCACAAGCCTGCAAACAGCAGCTGGCTGACATTAGATTGCCGATGCAATGCTAATAACAAGTGAGTAATACCAGCGTAGATACAGATGCCCGTCAGCACCAGCAAACCGAGTTGCACGATTTCAGTCATTGCATTCTCCACTATCCCTGGCCGGAACTCGAATACACCCGCAGCTTGCTTTTTCCTGATAAACCGTGGCCATGCGGCATAACAGTTAACTATACAAAACGTGATATTAAGACCCTGGACAGATTCTGCCTTTAGTCTCAATATATCCCATGCAGAAAAACACAAAAGCTTCAAATAATCAATTGCCTACAGCAAAGAAAGCCGCATCTTCTGGCTGGCTGGCAAAACTGCCTGGCGGCTATGTGGGGAAAATTTTTTATCCGGCGTGTAAACCGATTCCGCCGTCGTGCGTTAAACGTAACAGAGGCAGCACAAACCCCTGCCGGAAACCACAGACCCCAATCACACTGTCAAGGAGTAAGCCCATGAAAACCAAACCATTGATGCTGGCTGTTGTCCTGGCTGCAAGCGGTGCCGTGTCGGTCGCTCATGCCGAGCTCGGCGCCAGGCACCAACGCCACAGCTACACCGCCGACGTTACCCG
>JBECKY010000054.1:0-3446 GCA_040235475.1 Pseudomonadales bacterium | reverse complement strand
TCTGTGTGGTCTGTTTTCAAATGCTTAGCAATCACCTTTGCATGCTGAGCTTCATTGTATCCTTCTTCATGAAAACCGATTGAAAATGTTTTCACTGGCTGGCTACTTTGTGCCTGCATTTGCGCAGCCACCATGGTCGAGTCGTAGCCCCCGGATAAAAACGCGCCTAGAGGCACATCGGCCACCATGCGTATACCAACGGCTTCTCGCAACAGTGTATCTAACTGATCAATAGCTTCTGTGTCACTACCCGTAAAGGGTTTAGCAATACCGGCTTCAGCGACTTCTTTGGCTGACCAATAACGTGTAATTATTGGCTCACGAATATTTTTTGCGTTAAGGGATAAACAATGCCCAGGAGCAAGCTTATAAATATCCTCATAAATAGAGTATGGTGCCGGAATATAGCTATAGCGCATCATTAACGCCATGGCGTTACGGTTAATGGCTTGCTTAAAGTCGGGAAACACTTTTAACGCTTTTAGCTCAGAACCAAAAACAAAAATTCCGTTTACCCAACCGTAATAAAGCGGCTTAATGCCTAAACGATCGCGCACCAAGTGTAAGCAGTGTTCTTTTTTATCCCATAAAGCAAAAGCAAACATCCCCACAAATCGCTTAACAGATGCCTCAAGCCCCCACGCCTCAATGGCTGCTAAAATCACCTCCGTATCGGAATGGCCACGAAAATCGAACCCTTGTTCTACTAACTCCTTATGCAATTCAGCAAAATTATAAACTTCGCCATTGTAGACCAAAACATAGCGACCACTGACAGAGGCCATGGGTTGATGCCCCTCTGGCGAAAGATCCAAAATTGATAGCCGACGATGCGATAAAGCAATTCCCGCAGAGGCATCCACCCACTCACCGCTATCATCAGGGCCACGGTGAATAATTTTATCGGCCATTTTCTGGGCAATATTTTGCATTCTTTCTGCTTGAATCGGGCTATTTAACAAAAAGCCGGTAATTCCACACATTTACTCAGTATCCATAGATTGATATAACTGCTCGTACCGTAAAGCTATTTTAGGCAATGAAAATTTTTCCATTATGCGCTCTCTTGCCTTAAACCCCATTGCCTGCCTTTGAGCTTCCCCCATATCGATCATTTTTTCCCACGCTGCTGCTAAAGCTCCTGGGTCGCGTGGCGCAACCACAAGACCAGCATCACCTACAATAAGAGCGGAATCCCCCACATCGGTAACGACACAAGGTGTAGCGCAAGCCATGGCTTCACCGATCACATTAGGAAAACCCTCACCAAAAGAAGAAGATGAAGAAGAAATATCCATCGCTGAATTCAACTCAGAAATATCATCCCTGCGACCTAACAAATGCACATGTTCTTTTATACCTGCCTGCTCAATCCATTCCATCAATTTAAAATTAGATTCATCAATACCGTCACCGCATAGTAGAAACTGAACATGGGCGTTATTTTTAAGTAAAATTTCAGCCGCTTTAATAAAATTATAATGGTCTTTTTGAGGGTCAAAACGTCCAACTAAGCCAATCACAAAACCACCCTCATCAATTCCCAGCGCATTTAAAATTTTATCACGTGCTGACATATCGGGTTTGAATTGTTTGAGGTTAAAGCCATTAGGAATTACAAGCATCTTATCGGCGCTATACCCTAGCTCTGCATGAACTCTCGCTGATGCCTCAGAACAGCAGATTATTTTTTTAGGTAAGTACCCTGAAGTAAAGGCGCAAATTTTGGCGGTCAGAATAGTCGATTTTTTACTTGCAGCAGGACTCAGATCACTTTGCCTGATCCCCCACACTACGGGTATACCTCCTGCCAGCTTTGCTGCCACGCCGGCCAATAAATCGGCATGGTACATCCAGCTTTGAATAACATCGGGTTTAGTTTCTTTAAGTAAACGAATTAATTTAAATAATGCGGCCAAAGACGGAACACCTCGACTCATGCCTAATGCGTGCGCAGAAATGCCAAGCCCCTCAATTTTCTTACCTACAGGGCCAATGTCCGTGAGTGAAATAACTTCTGCTGTGATGTTACTTCTATCTGTTGCTGAAAGAAGCTTATACAGCATCATTTCTGCACCACCGGTATTAAGCCCGGTAATAACATGAAGAACTTTCAATTAATCAACCCCACCTTTTTATTATCACTTCGTATATACCTATTAAAATATCCTCTCACAAGGCGTATGACAGAATCCCATAATGGTGGCAAACCTAACACCAGGATAATCCAGTAATTAACCATATGATGCCGTATGGCCGTGCCATAATTAGTGGTGCCCAAGGCCCAAAGAAATGCCATTGAGAAATAAAGTAATAAGAGTAAAGCAAACAGCTTCCGCTGCGGGCCATAACTGTTACGCCACGCTTTTACCGCGTAAAAAATTAGCGCCGCCCTCCAGGCTGATTCTGCAAGCGCATATAAATCAAAAATATTGCTTACCTGCCACGGAAGTGGGGCAAAAAGATAAAAAAAATACACCTGCAGACTTGACGCCAGCAGCGCTAGCCAAGATGACGTATTCAACATAACACCGTAAGTCGCGCGAGAATCGACACTACGTTCACGGTAATCTTCCACGTATTCTAAGCCCCTGCCATCGGCTAAACTGGTCAATACTTCGATACCACTAATTCCCCCGACTCCTCCAATGTTTTTAAGTAAGGCATAGCCCCCACCCGCAACAAACAAGGTAAGCACAAAGCCTAAAAGCCTGCCTTTATAATTCAGCAACCGGCCAGCTTCAGGCTTCAACTGCCAAGCAAGCATCAGCATAATATAAAACAAAGCAAACACAACCAGCCCTTTATGGAATAAACCCATGATCAAGGCAAAAATCGCCGTGCCCACAAAAAACCGTAGCTGCTTATAAATTAAATACTTAAGCCCAAAATAAACTGCCAGCATAAAAAAAAGTGTTTGGTAGGATTCCCGCAAGGTAACAGACCCAAGCAAAAACATGGTGGGTAGCGCACCAAAAAAAAGAAGAATTGGCCAGCTGTAGTAAGACAACTTTAGTAGGCGAAGCATTCTTATCAAAACAACGCAAGAAAAAGAAAACGCTAATATCGACAACTGTTGGCCAAGCAAATGAGAGCTGCCAAACATCCAATAGACAATACCGAGCATCTGCTCATAAAATTTTGAACCAATTGCAAATGACCATTCCTGCGATTGAGCCAACTCTAAACCAATGCGGTGAAAAGTTGCTGCATCTGCATCTGCGCCAATTGTTACAAACCAGTAAGCATTAGTGATTGCTACCCATTGATGAAGTGCAATCAAAAACCAATAGGCCAGCACCATAGGCACAGTTTTTAAGAACCCTGGCACACATAGTGGTAAAAGCCAAATACCCAGCATTACTATTAACGCTGCTGATGTTCCATCGTTAATCAAAAAACACCTTTTATCGCTTCGCTTAACTTAAACGCTACTTGAGTTATAT
>JBECKY010000024.1:0-11158 GCA_040235475.1 Pseudomonadales bacterium | reverse complement strand
CAAGCGTGTTAGAATCAATGCTTGGAAATTATTCAATATCCAACTCATTTTTCTCGAATAATGGAGAAGCCATGGAATACCAATATTACACCGCCGATGTTTTTACTAACCAATTATTTAATGGCGCTCATATTGCCGTTTTTCCTCAGGCAAAAGGCTTAAACAATAACCAGATGCAACAAATAGCCCGGGAGCTGAACTTATCAGAAACCGTATTCATTTTTCCCCAAGATTCAGAAAACAACGAGCACACAAAAAAACCGACTCCATCCCGGCGCTTACGCATATTCAGTCCTCACCAGGAAATTAATTTCGCGGGTCACCCGATTATTGCCGCAGGCCATGTGTTGGCCACTACCGGTGAGATTACAGCCGCTGATCAGGGCGTGGGGCTGTCTTTACACCAGAACATTGGTGCCATCAATACTCACGTCAGGCTTGAAAAAGCTAACCAAAGTTTTGTACAGTTTTCTCTCGATAATATTTCCGCGAAAATTGATTTATTTACTCCGGGCATGAGTGAACTGGCCGATGTGTTAAGCCTTAAAGAAAACGCGTTCAAACTAAAAAACTTTACCCCAAAAATTATCACCACTGAGCAAAGCTACTTGATTATTCCGGTTCACAACCTGGACGCTATCCAAAATGCCATGCTTGATTACTCGGCATGGAGCAGAAGCTCAGCACCGGCTTCCAATGTCAGGCAAATTTTGCTGTTTACCAACAAAACTTTTTCAGCACAAGCCAATTTTCATCTGCGTTTAATGGGCCCCACTATAGGCCAGGATGTAGATCCACCAGTGGGTTCTTCGATACCTGCTTTTGTTGCCTACCTGAACTCTTTTAAAACCACTCAAGCAGGCACTCATACCTTTACGATTGAAAGAGGACGCAAAGAAACCAGGCAAAGTATGCTACAGGTAGAAGCCATACTTAAAGAAAAGACAGCCTTAAAAGTCAGGGTTGGCGGTTCCGCCATCTCTGTCAGTGAAGCAAAAATACAAGTGCCTGTTTAGTTAACCCTGAAAGCCTTAAGTTAAAGCAGGCACCTTTAGCCGAAGCCTTTTTTCAGAGGCGACAAGCTGATAATGTTGGCCTATAATAGCGACGCTTTTGCCCTGGGTTTACGTCCCAAATCGCAATGAGGAAGTCTCTGATGTCAAATATAGTTGTTTGTGCGCTCTACAAATTTGTCACCCTGGAAAACTACCAGGATCTACGCCAGCCTTTGCTAAAGGCCATGGAAAATCATCAAGTTCGCGGCACTTTGTTGTTGGCCAAAGAAGGTATTAATGGCACGGTTGCGGGGTCCCGCCAAGCCATAGACAGCCTGCTTGCGTGGCTAGGCAATGACCCGCGGCTGAAAGATATTGACTACAAGGAATCCCAGACCCACAAACCACCATTTAAGCGCACCAAGGTAAAGCTGAAAAAAGAAATTGTCACCATGGGAGTAGAAAACATTGACCCCAGACACACGGTTGGCACCTATGTTAATCCCCAGGACTGGAATCAACTGATCAGTGACCCTGATGTATTGCTACTGGATACCCGCAACGATTATGAAGTACAGGTAGGCACCTTTGAAAATGCCATCAACCCCAAAATCAAGACGTTTCGCGATCTTCCCCAGTATGTAGCAGATAAACTAGAGCCTGAAAAACACAAAAAAATAGCCATGTTTTGCACCGGAGGCATTCGCTGCGAAAAATCCACCGCCCTGTTAAAGCAGCAAGGCTTTGATGAGGTTTACCACCTTAAAGGCGGTATTCTGAAATACCTGGAAGAAGTGCCCGAGGCCGAAACCCTCTGGCAAGGCGAGTGCTTTGTGTTTGATGATCGGGTAACAGTTAACCATCGGCTTGAAAAAGGCAACTATGATCAATGCCACGCCTGTCGCTTACCTATAACCGAGGCAGACAAAGCCGATGAAAAATACCAGCAAGGCGTGAGCTGCCCTTATTGCTTTGATCAAGCCACAGCCGAGCAAAAAGCTCGCTACAGACACCGACAAGAGCAAATTAACTTAGCCCAGCAACGAGGCGAAGCCCACATGGGCGCCGATGCTGCAGAATTAACCGCCAAAAGACGCGAAGCAAAATTACTGGCAAGGCAACAAAAACAGACTCAATCAGAAACAGGCTCAATGGAGCTCAGAACATGCTGAAGCATAATAGCTAAATAAAACCACAGGAGGCCAACAATGATCACGCTCTTTCAATATGAAATATCACCTTTCTGCGACAAAATACGCCGAGTAATGAACTACAAAAACCTGGAATATAAAACTGTAAACTTCAGCCTTGCTGACACTGCTAAAGGCGAATTAAAAAAACTTTACAGCGCCGGGAAAGTGCCGGTGATAAAAATTCACGGTTCAACGCTTGGTGACTCAAGCACCATTGCGGCCTATCTGGAAAAAAAATTCCCGGAGCCTGCTCTTATACCTGAAGACCCTAAAGAAAAAGCCCTGGTTCATTTTTTGGAAGACTGGGCCGATGAATCGCTGTATTTCTATGAAATATATTTACGCTTTAATATTGCTAAAAACCGCGAAAAAGTCATACCGGAATTAAGCAAATTTGATAATGCCGCGTTACAAAAAATTGCTCCCGTGGCAATTCCTCATGCAATGAAAAAAATGCTCAACAACCAAGGTATTGGCCGCAAAGCCCTGCCCTTGATTCTGAGCGATATTGAAAAACACGTCGAGGCAATAAATGACTGGTTAAGTGGCGGCAACTGGTTGGTTGGCAATAACATCACTCTGGCTGACATTGCGGTTTATTCACAGCTGCAATGCATTAATCAAACGCCTGAGGGCAGTCAAATCATAGGCAAAAAACCGGCAGTAACAGCCTGGTTAGAACGGGTTGCAACCAGCACTGAAAAACAAGCCGCCATAGCTGCATAAATTTTAAGCTGCATTCGTTTGCTTGCTTAGCCATTCCATTATTCAACCAGGCCCTAACCCACTTTATTTAAGTTAGGGCTTGTCCTTTACTTCCTGATGTCTATTATAGATTGAAACGGCCTGGAATATACAAACTCCAAGAACCGGCAAAAGACTTTTATTCATAAACTTTAGCTCTTGGCAAGAAGATGAGCCAAAACCAGGAAAAACTACCCCTTGGCATTAGTAGCTGTTTACTAGGTCAAACCGTGCGCTTTGACGGTGGCCACAAGCGAAATGATTTTATTGAACAAAGCCTGGGACAATATTTCAGCTTTATTCCCTTTTGTCCTGAAGTTGAAATTGGTTTGGGCGTTCCCCGTGAGCCATTACGCCTTATCGGCAAGGGCAAGGAAATTCGCTGTGTCGGTGTGAACGATGAAACCCTGGATGTCACAGATAAACTTAAACAGTCTGCAAATGGACAAAACTTTTGGCACTCAAAGCTATGTGGATACATATTCAAAAAGGATTCACCCAGCTGCGGTATGGAACGGGTTAAAATCTATTTTAGTGACATCCCCAGCAAAGTAGGTGTGGGCATATACGCCAAACAATTAATGGCTAACTACCCACTATTACCAGTTGAAGAAGAAGGTCGACTCGGAGATCCCGTACTAAGAGAAAATTTTATTCAGCGGGTTTACATAATGCGTCGCTGGCAACAGCTGGTAAAAAAAGGCATTACAGCTCACGCACTAACAAATTTTCATAGTCAACACAAACTAATTCTTATGAGCCATGACCAAAATGATTGCCGCAGACTGGGTAAATTACTGGCAACCCTCGACAAACAAAACATTGAAAAAATAAGCCATGAATACATTCACGGCGCAATGGAAAGCTTAAAAAAGATCAGCACCAAAGGCAATCATGTCAACGTATTGCAGCATATCCAGGGTTATCTAAAATGCGAATTGACCGCTGACGACAAAGCTGAACTTTGCGAAACCATTGAACGCTACAGACTGGGGCAGTTACCATTAATAGTGCCCATTACCCTGCTAAAGCACCACTTTCGTAACAGTCCCGATCCCTTCATAGATAATTCATTCTATATGGCAGCCTACCCGCAGGAGCTCGGCTTACAGAATACTATTTAATTGGCTTGTCTGCTGCATTACCCCTTAAAGCGTAAACAAGTCCTTGAAATAATATAAGAAATTCAAGCATTCATTACGCTTTTTAAGCAATAAAAGCTTCATTGTGCATTTTTCAATAGTGATTTATAGTTCAGGTAGATTGCTGATACAAAAAGTATCGTTTATAAAACCAAAAAGGCTGAATAATGCAAAAATCAAACTCATCCAGGTTTAATCTAAAAGGTAATTCCGAACCCTCTTTTATTCAAGGACTGGCTTTAGGCATTGCCATTATTGCAGCCATTTTCGCCGCTTACCTTTATTGGTCAAAAACTCAAGTAAAAACCCCCGTTACAGCAGACAGCACTCATGAGCAAGATTCGGCCTCCATAGAGGCCGAGCCTTCAACCAACGCTGAAACACCTGCTATAAACGATATCTTCTCATCTGAGCAAAAAAAAACTGATCCCAAGGATAAACAAAGCGAATCAGCATTGAGCGAAGCCCAAACCAGGGAAAAAATGACTGAGCTCTCATCTCACCCAATTATTCAAGCCTGGCTTGCAACGGAAGACATGTTGCGAAAAACCGTGAGCATTGTGGATAACATTGCTCAACACAAGCTCCCCAAAAAAGAGCTGGGCATATTCGAGCCCAAGGGAAAGTTTTTAGTTATAGAAGAAGGCAAGCAATTTTTATTAGACCCGGAAGGATACCAACGCTACGATAATATCACCGAAAGCATAGCATCATTGGACGCAAAGCTTTCTGTCCAAATTTTTCAGAACCTGGAACCTTTGATTCAAACACTTTATGAAGAGCTGGGTTACCAAAATAAAACTTTTAGATCAACTCTGCTCACCGCCATTGATAATATCCTGAAAATCCCGGCTATCTACGAGCCTATCTACCTGGTTCGTCCAAAACTGTATTATAAATTTTCCGACCCGGACCTGGAGTCTGCATCAAGCATTACTAAACAATTTATCCGTATGGGCCCGGTCAACACCATGCTGATTCAACAAAAGCTCACTGAAATTTCCACACTGCTAAAAAACACCCCGGCCAAACCAGCAAACGCTTTATAAATTTCAAATATAAAGCCGTTCCCGCACACTGAAGCATTCAAAGATGAATGCTTCAAAGATGAATAGTTCAGCGCTTCCATAGTAAAATACTGCGCTTAAACCCTTAACAAACCGCATATAGCCCTAGTGTTCTCTTGGAGCATCCGTGACAAAGCAGGAATTTAAACACCTGAACGATCAGGCCATGATTGCTGATCGTTTTCGGCTGCAAAAAAAATGGCAACACTTAAGCAAACAAGGCCACAAAACCAAAAATGATGACTGGATCCGCCTGGAAAACCAACTAAAAGCCTCCATAGACCGGGTAGCCCAGCGCCTTAAGCATTTACCACAACCCGGCTTTGATCAAAACCTGCCAGTCTGCGAACGTCGTGCAGAAATCGCTAAGATTATAGAGCAACACCAAGTGCTTATTATTGCCGGTGAAACCGGTTCCGGTAAAACCACCCAGCTACCGAAAATATGCCTTGAATTAAAGCGCGGTATTTATGGCCAAATTGCCCATACCCAACCTCGTCGTTTAGCCACTCGCAGCGTCGCTGAGCGCATCGCCGAAGAACTTAAAACCAACTTGGGCGAGCAAGTGGGCTACAAAGTACGCTTTACTGATCAGGTGCAAGCTGACAGCTATATCAAACTCATGACCGATGGCATTCTGCTGGCCGAAACCCAGGGGGATCGCTTTCTTGAAGCTTATGACACACTGATTATTGATGAGGCCCACGAACGCAGCTTAAATATTGATTTTTTGCTGGGCTATATCAAACGCATACTACCCAAACGTCCAGACCTAAAAGTTATTATCACCTCCGCCACCATTGATGTGGAACGCTTTTCAGAACATTTTGATCATGCCCCCATAATTGAAGTCAGTGGTAGAACCTTCCCTGTTGAGGTCCACTATCGGCCCTTAAACCTGAATCAAGACGGCAATGATACCGCCCTGCCCCAAGCAGTATTAGCGGCTGTGGACGAAGCCATACAACTCGACCGGGACAAAAAGCACAGCTTACCTGGCGACATGTTGATTTTTTGCAGTGGCGAAAGAGATATCAGGGAACTGGCCGATTACCTGAGAAAATTCGGCCCGCCCCATACCGACATACTGCCTCTCTATGCCCGCTTAAGCGCAAAAGACCAGCACCGTATTTTCGAATCACACCGTGGCCGACGTATTATTATCTCCACCAATGTCGCCGAAACCTCTTTAACCGTACCCAATATCCGCTATGTAATCGATACCGGCACCGCACGCATCAGCCGCTACAGTTACCGTTCAAAAGTACAACGCCTGCCCATAGAAGCTGTTTCACAAGCCAGCGCCAACCAACGCAAAGGCCGCTGCGGCAGAGTTTCAGCCGGGGTTTGTTTTCGCCTCTACTCTGAAGAAGACTTTCTGTCACGGGCAGAATTCACCACCCCGGAAATTTTACGCACCAACCTCGCCGCCGTTATCTTGCAAATGGAAAACCTGAAGCTGGGCAAAGTAGAAGACTTTCCATTTTTAGATAAACCCGAACCGGCATTTATTAAAGACGGCTACCGCCTGCTAAACGAGTTAGGTGCAATAAACAAACAAGGCCAACTCACACCCTTAGGCAAAAACCTGGCAAAACTACCTGCCGACCCAAGAATGGGCCGAATGATACTGGCCGCCAATGAACAACACTGCCTGCGCGAAATTCTCATCATCACCAGTGCCTTAAGTGCGCAAGATCCCCGTGACCGCCCCCACGAAAAACGCCAGGCCGCCGACCAAAGCCATCAGCAATACCAGCATAAACAATCCGATTTTCTAAGCTTCATTAACCTTTGGGACAGCTACGAACAACAACGCCAAACACTAAGCCAAAAGCAACTGCGCAAATACTGTAAAGACAACTTCCTGTCTTACCTGCGCATGCGAGAATGGCGCGACACCCACCACCAGTTAAAAATTGTCTGCAAACAACTTTCATTTAAAGAAAACCAACAAGCCGCAGAATATGCTGATATCCACAAAGCCCTGTTAACCGGCCTATTAAGCCAAATAGGCCACAAAGACAATAAAGACAACAACCAGCAATACCTGGGTGCTCGCAATACACGTTTCAATATCTTTCCAGGCTCTGCCCTGGCAAAAAAACAGGCGCCATGGATAATCGCAGCCGAACTGCTTGAAACCAGCAAACTGTTTGCCCACCATGTTGCCGCTATCGAACCGGAATGGATTGAACCCATAGCCAAAGATCTGGTTAAACACAGCTACAGTGACCCGGTCTGGCAAAAAAATCGCGGCGAAGTTGTGGCCAAAGAAAAATCCACTCTTTACGGTTTGGTCTTGCAAGCTGAGCGTTTTCGCCCTTATAAAACCATTGACCCATCACTTTGCCGCGAGCTTTTTATCCGGGACGGTCTTGTTGCACAAGCCATCAATACCCAGGGCGCATTTCTAAAACACAATCAAAACCTGATTGCAGAAGTAGAACAACTGGAAAACAAAGCCCGCCGCCGGGACATACTGGTGCACGAACAGGAACTGTGTGACTTTTACCAAAGCAAAATTCCAACAGACATTTGCACCCAGGCAGATTTTGAAAAATGGCGCAAACAAGCGGAAAAAACCCAGCCAAAATTATTATTTATAAAACACGCAGACCTGCTCAAACGCCAGACCGATGACGTTTCAGAGGCACAATTCCCCAATCATCTACACTGGGAAGGACTATCCTTTCCCTTAAAATACCACTTCGAACCCGGCCATAAACATGACGGCGTCACCCTCATCACACCCATCAGCATGATCAATCAAATTCCCGTAAAACGTTTGGAATGGCTGGTACCCGGCATGTTAAGAGACAAGTGCATTGCCCTGATTAAGGCATTACCGAAAAAATGGCGGCGTAACTTCATACCCGTTCCCGATGTTGTTGACCGTTGCCTGGAAGAAATGAACCCCGGCGATTATTCCCTCACACAACAACTTGGTGAACAACTAAAAAAAGCCACAGGCATTGTTATTCCTGAAGAAGAATGGTTAACGCAAGACCTTGATCCACACTACCTGTTTAATATTGCCATTGTTAATGAACAAGGCCAGATCCAATTCCAAAGCAGAGACATCAAGCAGATAAAACAACAAGCAGACGATGCTGCACTGGCAACCCCCGCACAAAAAAGCAATCGCCACGAGCTGGAACGAGACAATCTAAGCAGCTGGGACTTTCCAGACCTGCCGGACTATATCGCTTGCGACCAAGCCGGCGTCAGCGTCCGGCGCTACCCGGCACTGATCGACAAGGGCGACAGTGTGTCACTGGTATTAATGGACGCCCCCGCCACTGCGCACCAACATACTCGCGCAGGCTTGCGACGCCTGATAATTCTAAACCTGCCGCAACAAATCCGTCACCTGAAAAAAAACTTCAGCCAATTAAAATCCATGGCCCTAAACTACCGCAGCCTGGGCAGCCAGGACGAACTGTTGGAAAGCCTGATTAACACCAGCGTGGATCAATGTTTTCAACTCGAACAGCAGCATATTAAAAGTCATCAAGCCTTTGAAACATTGCTGGCAGAAAAAAAATCAGAACTAACAACAGTGGCGCAACAACTTGAAATCCAGACCGATAACATACTCAAGCTGTATCAAAGCATACATAAAAAGCTCAAAGGCAAAATCCCCCTCACTCTGGCAGAACCCCTGAGCGATATAAAAACCCAACTCCAAAACCTGATCTATCCGGATTTTTTAATCAATACCCCTAAGCAATGGCTGCAACATTACCCACGCTACCTCAATGCCATAATAAACCGGCTGGAAAAACTCAACCAAACCAGCGGCGACAAACTGCAAAAAGACAAACTCCACACCCAGGAGTTAAAAACATTATGGCAACAATACCAGACACGGCTAAAACAACATCAGCTTAATGGCGAAACAGACCCTGAACTGGAAACCTACCGCTGGATGCTTGAAGAATACCGGGTCTCGCTGTTTGCCCAGGAATTGAAAACCACTATGCCTATCTCGGCTAAAAGATTAAGCAAACAGTGGCAGGCGGTTAAGGTTTGAAAATGGAGGTATAAAACGCTGCTGAAATATGTGTTGAACAGTGTAACTTTTTATCTATGCTCAGCGTTCACTCTTCTGCTTTAAAACCATTAAGGCACTGGAATTATCACGAAAAGTGACGTAAAGTTTTACGTCACCTGACAGGTATTTTCAGGCACCCGGCTAAATTAACTGGATATTTATTTTAAAACTTATAAGGCTACAAACCACTAAAGGAGCCAACATGAACATGTTTATGAAAAATATAGTCTTATTGTTTATTAGATAATTCAAACGCTGGACAGGGTCTGTCTAGCGTCTTAATATCATGCTTTGTATAGTTAATTGTTAGAGGGCACCAGAGCACATGGCCGACGCGATCGCAACCATAAAGGAATGGCAAGAACTGATCGGCGCCATCATTGGGGCGCTGGTGGCAATTGAACGTAATCTTGTTGCCACAGGAATTTCATATGGCCAGTAAAGGATGGACGAGACAGCAGTTACACGTTGCGTTTGGTCTGTATTGTCAAATGCCGTTCGGAAAAATGCATTCGAAAAATCCTGAGATAATTAAGTATGCAGAGCTCATAGATAGAACGCCCTCTGCTTTAGCAATGAAATTAACCAACATCGCCAGCCTTGACCCCGCAATAATTTCTACAGGCCGAAAAGGACTTTCTGGCGCATCTTCTGCCGATAAAAAAATGTGGGAAGAAATGCAAAATGATTGGAACAGCTTCGCGCTGGAATCAGAGTCTGAAATGACCAAGATTGCAAAAAGAGAAGATGAATATGACATCACTGATCCTAGTAGCAAAGCGGAAGATGATTACACCGGTCTGGACAAAGAAATTAAAACTAAAGTACGCATAGGACAGGGTTTTTTTAGACGTTCTGTTTTAAGTTCATATAACTACAAATGTTGTATAACGGGTCTTTCTGTACCAAAGCTGTTAGTCGCTAGTCATATTGTCCCATGGAGATCAGACCCATCAAATAGGCTAAATCCAAGAAATGGATTATCACTGTCTATGCTGCATGATAAGGCTTTTGATCTTGGTATCATCACTATAAACGATGATATGACGATTCGAATTTCGGATATTGAAAATTCCAAGAGCGACCACTTCTATCAGTCCGCACTTAAAAATTATGATAACAAGCCAATTGCCTTGCCAGAAAAATTTTCTCCGCTTCAGGAGTTCCTCGCCTATCATAGAGATAATATTTTTCAAGGGTAGCTTTTATGAATATATTGATGGAGTATCTATACCGAGATGCTGGGAATAATAAAATATGGGGAAATGTGATCTTCTCAAATCACTTAAATGTTGAAGCAGTCGTATTGCATGAGGATATGAGACATGCGTTGATTGATGGCGAGTTTTTTATTGCTGAGGATGTTTTTCTTCCATCGTTGCGTTTCGATATTCATGATGATGAATTGGATCATGGTTGGCATGAGTATTTTTCCGTCACAGAAGTTGCAGAGCCATCTAATGATGGTTTGAGCAGAGATATTAGCCAATTTATTAACAGATTGATTTTGTCGAAGATGCGGAATTTCTGTTGAAGGGCGTAAAACACAGACCGGGTTCAGGCCTTACATTTAACACACCCGCAAACGATTTGAGCATATAGCCAGGATGGTGATCTTCCTACAGAGGACTTTCACCTCATTAGTTCATGCCCATGCTGGGCGTACACAAAGCCATGAACGCGGACTGCAAAAGTACCGCTCCTTGATCCTCGTCGCACTACTTTTTGCTGCCGGTTATGGGCGGCATTATTCTGCTTGACAGTGTTGCGCAACGCGCTATACACTTAACAAATGATCAAGTCCTTCAAACACAAGGGCCTAGAAAAGTTCTATGCCTCTGGCAGCACCAAAGGTATTCAGGCAAAACATGCGAACAAGCTCCGCATGCAGCTTGTTGCCCTGGATACCGCTTACCAAATTGAAGACCTTGATATCCCTGGCTATCGGCTACACCAGCTC
>JBECKY010000029.1:0-13472 GCA_040235475.1 Pseudomonadales bacterium | reverse complement strand
GCCCTAAGTTGCTGGCAGTTATCGCCAGCTCCAGGCGTTCTTTATTTTGATGGACTTCCTGATAGGCATTTAATAATTCTTGGGTACCTGCCTCTACCATAGACTCAAGTAATTGGTAGGACTTTGTCGGGGACAATCCTGCACCTAAAGGAGAAATATTTGTAAATTGAGCTTGGTCTTGCAGTCCATCAAGTTTAGAGCGGTTTTGATCCATAAACTTAACAATAGAAAGAATATGATTTTGTAAATGTAAAAAACCCAAGGTAAACAAGTGGAGTTTATGTGCAGCAAAAATAACGAATAGCAGAAAAATTAAATCGGCTATAGCCAAAGTAACTCCTTCTGCAGAACCAGTAAAAAAAGCGTAAAAACCGAAGGGCAGCATTGAAAAAACAGTGAAAAGTAAAAAAGCCGGAAAACAGCTAGAAAATAGCACCGCTGCACTTAAGGAGAGGCCAGCCAATGCTGTTGGAAAAAGAATATAGCCCAGCTGTACATCAGGGACTCTAAAAAAAATACCACCGATACCTAATAGTATTCCAGTTAGCGCGGTAGTGGATAAAAAAAACCGATACCAAAGATTAGTTTTATCAAAAGATAAGCTCGAAGCTTCGTGATAGGTATGGTAATGCCGGTAAAATAACGTCAATTTAATGCCGGAAACAAATACTATGGCGAATGTCCAGCTAATAAGAAATGTGTGACTGATTGCGGATTGGTTCCAGGCCAGCACATTGGTTAAAAAAACCATGCCCAGCACAAGTAAATCAAATATAAAAGCCTGCCTGTAAAGGAAGGTCGATTTACCAATATTGGGATAGTCTGCTGAGGAAGAGGCCATACAATGTGTACCAACCATCAGTAATAATGGCAGCTTAAGCTACCTTAATAAAAGAATATTAGAGTTAATGAAAATTACAAAGACAGGCGTGTACAAACAAAGACCTGTTCGAAGTTGCATCATAACAAAAGCTCAGCGGCGCAGGTTTTCAAAATGTAGCTTTCCTGTAACGCTAGGTAATTGCTGGAATAGAAATGCATACCTCTAAAGCTGTATTAATAGGATACCCAGATGGTCATTATACATTACCATGATCACCCGTGCAGATACGAGTTACAGAACCGTTTAATAAATGGTAATCTTTCATCTCTGTTGTCTCTGCAAGGCAGATAGTTTAAAAAAACCCCAAAAAACAAGCTCTTGAGCATGTTTCTAGCCGCGAATTAGTGGCCTAGATAGTCAGCTAATGCTTAACGTAACAGGCATAGGTCAAATCAAATAGTTATGGATGTCACTGGTATTTTAGATTCACTTAACAAAGAGCAGCGAGAGGCAGTAAGCTCTGAAGCCAAGCGGCTGCTGGTGCTGGCTGGTGCCGGTAGCGGCAAAACCCGGGTGCTAGTGCATCGGATTGCTTGGTTAATGTCGGTTCAAGGGGTGTCTCCCTATGGTATTTTGGCGGTAACCTTTACCAATAAGGCCGCGGCCGAAATGCGTCATCGAATTGAAGCATTAACCACCGCCCCTGGAAAGGGTATGTGGGTAGGCACTTTCCATGGCTTGGCCCATCGTCTATTGCGAACCCATCATCAGGATGCGGGTTTATCCGAGCATTTCCAGATTCTCGATTCCGATGACCAGTTACGGCTTATCAAGCGCACAATTAAAGCCTTAGGTCTTGATGAAGCCCACTGGCCTGCTAAACAAGCGCAATGGTTTATTAACCAGCAAAAAGACCAAGGTTTGAGACCACAACACCTACAACAATTCGGTGATATTCAACAGCAAACACTGGTAAAGATTTATCAGGCCTATGAAGACGCCTGTAAGCGTGGTGACATGGTGGATTTTGCCGAGCTGTTACTGCGCTCCCATGAGCTATGGCTGAATAATCCAAGGCTGCTGAAACATTACCAGGAACGCTTCCAGCATATATTGGTGGACGAGTTTCAGGACACCAATGCGGTGCAATATGCCTGGCTGCAAATTCTGGCAACGGATAAGAATAGCCTGATGATTGTAGGTGATGATGATCAATCCATTTACGGCTGGCGCGGTGCAAAAATTGAAAACATTCAGGATTTCAATCGAAAATACCCAAATGCTGAGTTGGTTCGTCTGGAACAAAATTACCGCTCCACAAGCACCATACTTCAGGCCGCTAATGCGGTTATTGAAAATAATGGTAATCGCTTTGGTAAAAATCTTTGGACCAATGGCAGCGAAGGCGAATTAATATCGGTTTATGCAGCTTTCAATGAAGTGGATGAAGCGCGATTTATTGTGGAACGAATTCAGAATGAAATTGAAAAAGGCCACTCAAGGAATGAAGTTGCCATATTATACCGCTCCAATGCCCAATCGCGGGTACTGGAAGAAGCATTAATACGAGCAGGTATTCCCTATCGTATTTATGGTGGCCAGCGCTTTTTTGATCGGGCAGAAATTAAAAATGCCTTGGCTTATTTGCGCCTAATAAGCAATCGCTTTGATGATGCCGCATTTGAAAGGGTGGTAAATACACCTGTTCGGGGAATTGGTGACAAAACTCTTGAAATTGTTAGAACCCATGCGCGGCAAAAAAATTCATCCTTGTGGCAAGCCAGTATTGAAATCATAGCAAACAATGAGCTAACAGCCCGAGCCGCGAAGGCTTTGGAATTATTTCTGCAGTTAATAGACAAGTTACATGCTGATACCGAGAACCTGAATCTTGGCGAACAGGCGGAACACATTATTGAATGCAGTGGTTTGATTGCCCATCACCAAAAAGAAAAAGGCGAAAAGGCAAAAGCACGTGTTGAAAACATGCAAGAACTGGTCACCGCTTGTCGGCAATTTGAATTTGATGAAGAGCAAGGCGCGCCTACCCAGCTAGCCGCTTTTCTCGATCATGCTGCCCTTGAGGCTGGTGAAAATCAGGCCGACGCTGATGAAAGTTCGGTGCAGCTAATGACGCTGCATTCAGCGAAAGGTCTGGAGTTTAAAATTGTTTTTATGGCTGGTGTTGAAGAAGGCTTGTTCCCAAGCAAGCAGTCAGATGAAGAGGCTGGTCGCCTGGAAGAAGAACGCAGACTTTGTTATGTTGGCATTACCCGGGCCAGAGAACAGCTATTTTTAACTTATGCAGAAAATAGAAGATTGTATGGCCGGGAAACCTACAATACACCATCAAGGTTTATTCGCGAAATTCCGCCACAGTTGATGCAGGAAATAAGAATACAGGCCAGCATTATCCGGCCAACACAGTTTTCAACCAGCAGTTTAAAACAAGGTGAGGCAGCAGGTTATCAATTAGGACAAAAAGTAGTGCATCCAAAGTTTGGTGAAGGTGTAGTACTGAATTGTGAAGGTCAGGGAGGCAATGCCAGGTTGCAAATAAATTTTTATGATGCCGGCAGTAAATGGCTGGTTGCGCAATATGCCCGTCTGGAAATAATTTAAATCCATTCGAACATTTAAATAGTTGGCACTGAAAAATGCTCAACGGCGTGGCACACTGATGCCTTACGTTAAGCGCTTTAAACGCGATCTCTGAGAAGGTATAGCCAAAAGCAGGCGCTTTTAAGCGAAAACATTTTCAGGGTTAGCTAAATAACTGAAAATAAAAAAATAGGAGAATAACCGTGAAGCGTCGTGAATTTGTTGCAGCTTTAGGTGTTGGGGCAACCGGGCTCGCATTAACAGCCTGTACGCAAGAAACAAATGAGTGTGTAACAACAAATACCGGTGAAAATAATTCACCCACAGCTAATAGCGGCAAGCAAACTATCCGCTGGAAACTGGTAACCGCCTGGCCCAAAAACTTACCCGGCCTGGGAGAGGCGCCGGAAAGATTGGCGAAAATTGTTAAAGCTATGAGCAATGGTCGATTGGATATTAAAGTCTATGGTGCCGGTGAAATAGTTCCTGCAATGGAAGTTTTTGATGCAGTATCAGGCGGAACCGCAGAGATAGGCCACTGTGGCGCCTATTACTGGAAAGGCAAGCATCCGGCAACGCAATTTTTCACAGCTATTCCCTTCGGTTTAACCGCCCAGGAAATTAATGGTTGGTTACACTATGGTGGTGGGCTGGAATTGTGGCAAGAATTGTATGCCCGCTTTGGGCTGCTCCCCATGGCCGGTGGCAATACAGGCGTGCAAATGGCCGGCTGGTTTAACAAGGAAATTAATTCCCTGGAAGATGTTAAAGGTTTAAAAATGCGTATTCCGGGCTTGGGTGGCGAAGTGTTTAAAAAGCTTGGTGGTGTACCCGTTACATTACCCGGGGGCGAGCTTTTTACATCCTTACAAACCGGAGCCATTGATGCTACAGAATGGGTAGGGCCCTATAATGACCTGGCTTTTGGCTTGCATAAAGCCGCTAAATACTATTATTACCCAGGCTGGCACGAACCCGGAGCGATGCTTGAGTTTATGTTCAATAAAGAAAAATTTGAATCTTTACCAAAAGATTTACAAGCCATTTTAGAACATGGTTGCCGGGCCGTAAATCAGGACATGCTAGATGAATATACCGCGCGTAATAACGCAGCCTTAAAAACCCTGGTTGAAGATCACAATGTGCAATTACGCAAGCTGCCTGATGATGTGTTAAAGAAATTAAAATCCCTGTCTGATGAAGCTGCCCTGGAAGCAGCTAGTTACGACCACCTGACTAAAAAAATACACGACTCAGTCATGGCGTTCCGCGAGAGCGTGATCAATTATCATGGCATTTCAGAACAGGCTTATTTAAACGCAAGAACCTTGAAAAGTAGCTAGGATTTCCTGGTTCGGTTGTGATGTGACAATGAGCAGGGTTCTGGTCAATGGATAATTTATTGACGACTCAGCTTTTAATACCCGCGTTGCTCAGCATTATTACTGAGAGATAAAATTTTAAAAGCGTGAACCTTGTTGCGCCTGGAATCATGGCGGGTTCACGCCCGCCTCCCGCCCACCACGCTATAATTCAGTAAAGGGTGTAAAACCGCTGTCAAAACTATCGTTGTGCAATATATGGAAATTCTTGAATATAAAAAGAAACCTGTCAAGCTGATAGTATTGGGTTTATTTGTTTTGCTGACCGGTTGCCTGTTAACAGCCCTGTGGGTCCTGGATTCTCCATACCTGGCGTATTTCCCGCCTTCCATTAGTTTACCTTTTTCATCTTGGCTGCCTTTCGTGGACAGTGTTAATACAGCTTTGTTGGTATTTCTAGTTCCGGGTCTCTTATGTTTGATGCTTGGTGTGTATTTGCTGTTCTCAACAAGAAAAGTGCTTATCGATCGACATAATAAAATGGTATTCACTCAAATCAGTTGGTTTGCCGGGCTTATAGAATTATCTATTCATGAATTTCCGTTTCATTCATTTAGAGCAATAGCCATTGGCGGTAAAACCGGATCAAAAAAGGACAGTTGTTTTTATCCGCTTTTATTGGGGATGGAAAACATGGTTATTCCCTGTGGCAGCAAAAATCAAAAAACAGTGATTCTGGAAATTAAAAAAATCTCAAAACTCATGCAGGTAAACATTGAAAAAAAATATAAAAAATTGCCTAAGAGCATGTTTTTCAAAGCGTAAGCGAGCGTTGATTTTCGCTTGGTAGTCACTTGGGAACTTGCCGTGTATGGCGATCCAAATTAATTGCAACAAAAGTAAAGGCGCCTTCGGTTACTTTTCTTAGCTCTTCTTCAGCCGGATAACAGGCCCATACTTCTATATTGATTTTAATCGAACTGCGGCCAATATTAACCACCTGCGTATAAAAGCTAAGGGATGATCCCATAGATACAGGTAACATAAAGGCCATTGAATCTATAGCAACAGTAGCAACACGGCCCTGAGCAATTTTTTCGGCATGATTGGCTCCGGCCAAATCCATTTGGCTGACAACCCAGCCACCAAAGATATCGCCATTGCGATTGGTATCTGAAGGCATCGCCAGGATTTTAAGTGTGAGCTCTCCTCGAGGTCTAGGGATATCATCAAGCTCTTTCACAATTCGTCTCCTTAAGAATATATAAAGTTTGGTAGCCATGTTGCCAAACCAGGCAAGAATGACACCATCAACATTAAAATAATTTGAATGATAATAAAAGGCGAAACGCCTTTATAAATAGCGCTGGTAGGCACCGAGTCCGGCGCAACCCCTCTTAAGTAAAACAGGGCAAAACCAAAAGGTGGTGTTAAAAAGGAGGTTTGTAAATTGAGGGCAATCATAATGCCCAGCCACACGGGATCCAGCCCCATGGCTAATAAGATCGGGCCAACAATAGGTACAACCACAAAAATAATTTCAATAAAATCGAGAATAAAACCAAGAAAGAAAATAATCAGCATAACAACAAGTGTTGCACCAAAAATACCACCAGGCATTTGTGCAAAGATGTCTTGGATAAGTTCTTCGCCACCAAAACCTCTAAAAACCAAAGAGAATAATGCCGCAGCAATCAGAATCAGAAAGACCATCGCCGTAACCTGGGTGGTGGCCTGGACAATATCATGCAAAACTTTTATCGACAGTTGCTGATTAATAAATGCCAGCAGCAAAGCACCCACAGCACCCACGCCCGCAGCTTCAGTAGGGGTGGCAACGCCGCCCAAAATAGAGCCCAGAACAGTAAAAATCAGCAAAATTGGCGGCGCCAGGCTGCTGAGAACTTCTTTAAGCAAAGATCCAGATTCGTTATTACTTTCATCAGTAATAGCAGGGAGGAACTCGGGTTTTAAATAAGCAATCAACAGCGTATAAGCCAGGTAAAAGGCCACCAGAATTAAACCAGGCACTATGGCTCCCACGAATAAATCACCAACAGAAACTGTTTTCGGTGAAAATATTCCCATCTCCAGCTGGGCTTTTTGGTAGGCGTTAGACAGTACATCGCCGAGTAAAACCAGGGCAATGGACGGTGGAATAATTTGACCTAAGGTGCCTGTCGCGCAGATAACCCCCGTGGCGTAAGCGGGATGATAGCCGCGTTTAAGCATGGTTGGCAGTGACATTAAACCCATGGTAACAACCGTTGCCCCGACAATACCGGTGCTGGCCGCCAGGAGCGTGCCGACTAAAATAACTGAAACACCCAGCCCCCCTTTTACCGAACCAAAAAGTTTGGCCATGGTTTCCAGCAGGTTTTCTGCAATGCGGGCTTTTTCAAGGGTAACGCCCATTAAGACAAATAAAGGCACGGCAATTAGAGTCTGATTGCTGATAATGCCGAAGATCCGGCTGGGGAAGGCGGTTAAAAAAGCGCTATCGAGGGTGCCGGTTAACAGGCCAAAGCCGGCAAATATCAAAGCCGTTCCAGCCAGTGAAAAGGCCACGGAATAACCAAGCAGCAAGACAAGGAATACGGCAGCAAAAAGCAGTAAGGGAAGGTACTCAGCCATTATAGTGGGAATCAACTTCAAGTTTATGGTGCGCGGCAGGAACAATATCGGCAATAATCAAAATATTTTTTATAGCCTCAGCGACACCTTGTAATAGCAGAGTTCCAGACAGGAGAAAAATAAGGGATTTTAACAAAAAAACGCCGGGTAAGCCGCCTGCCTCGGAGGATGATTCCAGTATCGACCATGAGCTACTTACATAACGGATGCTGATAAAGGTAATAAATATACACACCGGGAAAAGCAGCAGTAAAGTTCCAGCCAGATTTATCCATGCCTGAAATTTAGGGCTTAAACGCCGGTAAAAAACATCAACTCTGACATGGCCATCGTGCATCAGGGTATAAGCCGATGCACCCATAAAAACCAGCGCATGCAGGTATAAAACGGATTCCTGCAAGGCTACGGAGCCAAGATTTAGCATATAGCGCAGAATCACTACTGCAAAGGTCAGCATGGCCATAAGCAATGTTAGCCAGGACAGACTTTTGCCAAAGGCATTGGTAAAGGCATCAATTTTTTGAGAAATTCTGATTATCAAAGGGGTCATAAAACACCAGGCAAGCGTTAATTTTAATCATTCCACAAAACTGTGCATTATACCTGCTTTTAAGACCAACTCAGTAAGAATGGGCAGCAGTTCGTTGAATTAAATGCGCTTGTTTTTAATATAGAGATGTATAAATCATCCTTTAAAAGAGAATACGCAAAGCCTTATGAAAAATGTGCTTTTAGTTGATGACTCCCGGTCAGCGCGCTTGATGCTTAAAAAAATGCTGGAAAAAAACAGTTTGGCCGTGGAGCTGGCCGAATCCGGGGAGGAGGCCATTGTTTATTTACAATCCTGCCGGCCTGATGTCATTTTCATGGATCACCTAATGGCAGGTATGGATGGCCTTGAAGTAGCCAAAATCATTTCTTCAGATCCAAAGACCAAAGATATTCCCATTGTCATGTGTACCTCGAAAGAAGGCGATGAATACATTGTTGAGGCCAGGGCCCATGGTGCCGCTGAAATTCTTGGAAAACCTCCAACACTTGAGCAGGTAAAAAGAGTTATCAGCAGCCTTACCGAAATGCTGACGAATCGCTCCTCTGGTGAAATGTCCGAAGCACAGCCGAACATTGCCAATGAAAGCTCGGCCAGCTCGAGCCAATCACCTGCCGGTTTTGCAAGTGTGGATAAAGCCTTGGTGGTGTCCACAATTGATTCAATTCTTGAAAGTCGCTGGGCAGAATTAAATGACCGCTTAAAAGAAATTATCAGCGGTATTGTGGGGGCAAAAATTGAAACAGAATTAGAAAGCGCATTAAGCAGTTGGCAAGACGGTATTTTGATAGAAGCAACAATTCATACCGAGCAGGCTGTTAAACAAAGCATTGAAAATGATATGGATAAATTGCAAAGCCAAATAAGAAGCCTGGCAGAAATCATTGACCAACTTCAGGAGGAAGGTCCGACTGGCACTGACCAGGAAGAGCAACAGGAATGGAAAGACGATATAGCCAATGAATTAAATGCCCTGGCAAAAAGGCTGAATAAAGTTTCAGTAATGGAGGATACCTTAACAGAAACCATTGATAACCGTATTCAGCAAAATAGCCAAACAGAATTGCTCACTGATAAAGTAAAACAGGAAATCATCGAAATAAGCCGAACTGCGATGGCCGAACAAAGCAAAAACCTTGTGCTAGAGCTAGAAGAAAGCCTGGCGAAGAACCTTTTCGATGCGCTTAAAGATAGCATTAAAGATGATACTGAAAAAATGGCCAGAAATATTGCCAGCGTTACAGCGACTGCTGCGGCTAAAGACGCAATGAATAAAGCGATGGAAAACTTTAATAAAAATGGTAGCTTTTCTATTGTTGACGAAGGCAAATCATCCCATAAAAAGCGCTGGCTGTTTGTCGGTATATTACTGACTTTGGCCGCCGCCGCGGGTATAAGTTACTACTATTTCGACCTTATACCCTTTCTATAAGCAATCGCGTATTACATCAGATCTTTACGCCACGGCCATGAAAATTTTTAGAGCTAACTATGTAAAGGCATATTGCAGAGCAATGCCAAAAAAAATAACCATGCCTACCCAATTGTTATTCAGGAAAGCTTTAAAGCATTGCGCTTTATCCCGCTCGCGCACAATAAATTGCTGATAGCCAAATAAGGCTGCTGCCAAAATCAGGCCTGAATAATAAAACCAGCCAAATTTTAACTGCACGCCCAATAAAACCAAACATAACAAGGCACTTATTTGCAGTATGCCGATGATGAGTTTATCGGCATCACCAAAAAGTATCGCTGTGGATTTTACGCCAATGCGAATATCATCATCCCGGTCTACCATGGCGTATAAAGTATCATAGGCCATGGTCCATAACAGGGTGGCTGTATAAATCAGCCAGACATGGCTGGGTAAGGTATTGAGGTGGGCAGCAAAGGACATGGGAATAGCCCAGGCAAAGGCGGCACCTAAAACAACCTGTGGGAAGTAGGTATAACGCTTCATAAACGGATAGCTGCCAGCGAGTAAGGCCGCTCCAACTGACAGCAAAATGGTAAATAAATTGGTAAATAACACCAAGATAAAGGCCATTAATAACAATACGGCACACAGTAACAGAGCTTCCAGGGGAAGAATCCGGCCTGTGGCAATAGGCCTGTTTTTTGTACGTTCAACATGACCATCAATTTTTCGGTCAGCAAAATCATTGATTACACAGCCAGCCGAACGCATCAACACAACACCGGCTAAAAATATCAGCGAAATTTTAATGGAGGGTTTGCCCTCCCCAGCAATCCACAAGGCCCACAAAGTGGGCCACAGCAATAGAAAAATACCAATGGGCTTGTCGAGCCTCATCAGCTGAATAAAATCCGGAATGCGGTCAGGCCAGGAAATTCTAGAGTTTTCAGACATATGCAAAATAATCGCGTTGATCGATAAGAAAAGGCTTGTAGTTTAAGAGCGGCAACAGCCTGCTGGGGCGCCTGCTCAAAAGAGCTATATTGTATACATTGTGATAGCAGCAGAGAAGTGATCAAAGGCTTAGCCGCAGATCAATATATCCAAAGCCTGCTTGGCGTAATGCATGGTAATAAATACTTGGTATAATATCGGGCCTTTTAAAAGGCGCCCTGGATTAAGATGAAGATATTAAAGGTTAAAGCAAAAAAGGTTCAAGTATGAAGAAGTGGGAATGTCTAGTGTGTGGTTGGGTTTACGATGAAGAATTGGGCGATCCTGATGGTGGCATAGAGCCAGGAACAAAATGGGATGACATCCCCGACGATTGGTGTTGCCCGGATTGCGGGGTTGGAAAAGAAGAGTTCGAAATGATGGCTATTGCCTAGGGAGCCTGAATAAGCCATAGCAAAGAGGCTTTACTCTGGCTGGTGAAAGCTCAGGGTGAAAAAGCCCAGCAAGAAAATAACATTTAGCAAAACAACAGCCGTCTATGCTTGCGATCAACACAAGCTGCACAGCCAAACTTAATACTAAAAAAGAATTAAAAATGAAATTTGCACTGCTGCTGTGGGCCTTAAGCTGGAAAATGTATCAAAAAAGCAAAACCAAGGCCTCAGTTAGAGAGCATATCGGTGATAAGCACATAGTCTTTCAATTACAAACCGAAAGTGGCTGGCTATGTCGAAACTTTACCGTCGCCAATCAATCCATTACTTCAAAATGGGGCCAGCATAAAGCGCCCACCATCAACATTATCTTTGCCGATGCCGCCTATGGTGCTCAGGTACTTACCTCAGAAGCAAAACGTCTGGCCTTCATGCAAGGTGTACAAGATAAAAAAATAGTCGTGGAAGGCGATCTTTCACTATTTATGTGGTATGTAGAGTTAGGTTCATTGTTAAATAATTAAAATAAAGCTGTATCCCAGGGAATGTCTTATGTCAGTTGAAGCACAACACGGGTCGCTTACCAGGCAAATACTAATAGCGATGCTTGCGGGTTTAGTGCTTGGTATTATTGTTTTCAAAGTCAACGAGTTACAATTATTACCACCCGCAATAAACAGTCTTATTAATGAGGGCCTCGTTGATGGACTCTTAGGTGCCGGTGGAGCGATATTTATCCACGTGCTAAAACTTTTGGTGGTGCCGCTGGTCTTTGTATCTCTGGTGTGTGGTGTTTGTTCGCCCCGCGATGGTTCCAGCCTGGGGCGGGTTGGCACAAAAACCTTTTTCCTTTATTTATTAACCACGGGTGTGGCGGTTTCCCTGGCTTTAATCGTTGCTACCAGGATTCAGCCGGGTGCGGGTGCAGAGCTTAAAGTTGTAGAAGCCTATGTTGCCCAACCGGCTCCTTCGGTTAAAGATGTGATCATTAATATTTTCCCCAGTAATCCCGTGCAAGCCATGGCCGAAGCCAACATGCTACAGGTTATCGTGTTTTCAATTTTATTGGGCATGGCCATTGCTCGTTCAGGTGAAACTGGAAAAAAAATAGCGGCTGAGTTTCAAAACTGGAACGAAGTTGTAATGAAGCTGGTTGATTTGGTAATGGCGATCGCTCCCTATGGTGTGTTTTGTTTAATTGCCGTGTTATTTGCTCAAAAAGGCCTGGGCTTTGTTGGTGACCTGGCGCTGTATTTTATTACTGTGGCCTTAGTATTATTAATCCATGGTGTCGGCACGTTTTCGGTTTTATTAAAATTTTTTGCCGGCGTTAACCCCCTTACTTTTCTAAAAAAAATGCGCCCGGTAATGATGTTTGCCTTCAGTACCGCCAGCAGTGGCGCCACCATGCCTTTGACCCTTAAAGTGGTCGAAGAAAAGCTCGGCGTACACAACAATATTGCCTCTTTTAGTATTCCATTGGGGGCCACCATTAATATGGATGGCACCGCCATTATGCAAGGCGTGGCAACGGTATTTATTGCCGAAGCCTACGGTATTGATATTGGCATGGCCGGTTATCTTACGGTTATAGCTACGGCGGTCTTGGCTTCTATCGGCACGGCTGCGGTACCGGGTGCGGGCATGATTACTCTGGCCATGGTATTAGGTCAAGTAGGTTTACCTGTGGAGGCCATTGGTTTGATCATTGGTGTAGATCGTTTACTTGATATGATGCGTACCGCTATCAATGTGGCCGGGGATGCAGCGGTTTCTTGTGTAGTCGCTAAAAATGAAAACTTGTTTGATCAAGCTGTTTTTGATCGCAAAGATTAGCCAGGTTTTAAATTAATTGATGGCGCAACTGAGTCGTGCCAATGTTCGCTTACAAAAGTACCCAGTTGACTGATAGCCTGCTGAGCTTCCGGCACTATCAGCGCCATGGCTTGCCAAACATGCCACATGTGCGGCCAAACATCCAAAGTCACATCCACCCCCGCGGCCTTTGCGCGTTCGGCCACCAGCAAGGCGTCACCCAGTAACACTTCATCTTCGCCCGCTTGAATCAACAATGGCGGTAAGCCATGAAAATTCGCGTGGATAGGCGAGATAAGCGGGTTATTGCCTTGATCCGCAGCAATGTAGTGCTTAGCCCAAACGGCTAAAGAAGCTTCGCTTAACATGGGATCCACACTGGCCTTGCTGTTCATCGTGTCACTGGACATTTCCAGGTCAGCCCAGGGTGATAAGCAAAGCAATGCTGAGGGTAAAGCAATATTCTGGTCTCGCAGAGACACGGCTGTGGCAAGGGTCAGCCCGCCGCCCGCAGAATCACCCGCCATAACAATATCGTTTGCTGTAAAACCCTGTGCTAATAACCACTTGTAACTGGAAATAGCATCATCAAGAGCCGCCGGGAAGGGGTGCTCAGGTGCTAAACGATAATCAACCAACAAGGCACGGGCATTACTGGCTAATGACAGTCGTGCCGCCAGTTCCCTATGGGTATTGCACGAGCCCCAATTGTATCCACCGCCGTGAAAATAAATAATCACCTTGTTCTGCTGGGAACTATCAGCATAGACCCATTCTGCGGGAACGCCGCCAGCACTGATTTTTTCAACCGTGGTTTTTCTCGGTAAAATCACCAGCCTGGTTAAAGCATCCATAACACTGCGCTGCTTTTGCACGGGGATATGGGCCACAATTCTGGGTTTCATCCCGTATTTAATAATTG
>JBECKY010000019.1:0-31803 GCA_040235475.1 Pseudomonadales bacterium | reverse complement strand
ACCTTAAAGCCAGGCAGTTTACCTTCGGCGGCAAGCTTGTAAGCCGTTTTTTCAGCGAGTTTTAAATACGCTGCAACTTCTTTTAAGGTTAATATTTGATCAGTCATAGCATTTTCTGCCCTCATAGCTGTAAGGGAGAATATGGGAAAATAGAGGCATTAACAACCAGGGATATGTTCCACGGTTTTTTATGCACCGCGCACCCAAGAACGCTTTCTTGGTCGTTATTCACTGGCGAAGCAGTGGTCGTAATTGGCAGGTATTTGCTCCTGCAATATCTGCATTCACACCATCCATGGTGATTAACATCACTCGACACAATAAGCGAATAATGGTACAACACAATAAGCGAACAATAGATACGCACGATAAGCGAGAAGAACCACCATGGCGACCCCGTCCGAAAAACTGGCTGACGCATTAGAAGCCCTTCACGACCTTCAGACAAATGGCTCGGTTGCCATACGCTCTGCCGATCTCTCGCGCACTCACCGTGAACGCCTCGTTCAAAATGGCTTCCTTGATGAAGTTATCAAGGGCTGGTATGTGCCAGCTCGCCCAGATGAAACGCGCGGGGAAAGCACGGCTTGGTATGCGTGCTTTTGGCAATTTTGTGCAGCCTATCTTAATCATTTAAAAGGTGATGATTGGTGCTTATCACCTGAGCAATCTATCGCGCTCCATACTGAGAATATGACTGTACCAAAACAGTTATTGGTTCGAGCCACCAAGGCGCGGAACAATGTAACAGAATTACCTCATGGCACGTCACTATTGGATATTCGCGCTGCACTCCCTGAACCCGCTCAGGTTACGACCAAAAACGGGCTGCGCATATATAGCCTTCCCGCTGCTTTGATTGCCTGTAGCAAGCAAAGCTTCACTCAGAGCCCAACGGATATGCGCGCGGCATTATCTATGATTAGCGATGCATCTGAAGTATTGGAGCAACTGTTAGAGGGTGGGCACAGCTCTATCGCTGGCCGTTTAGCAGGTGCATTCAGGAATATAGGCCGCAATCAGATTGCCGACGATATTATGGGCACGATGCGCTCGGCTGGGTATGATTTGCGCGAAACAGACCCGTTTGAGCAACAATCAAGCCTAAGCTTCTCTCGGCGAGAGCAATCCCCATACGTCAATCGTATTCGGCTTATGTGGCAGGATATGCGCGAAACAGTGATAGCGCACTTTCCAGCATCGCCCACGCAAACAGTCGATAAAACCGCATACATGAAGCATGTTGAAGATGTATATGTAACAGACGCCTATCACTCGCTTTCCATTGAGGGTTATCGCGTCACACCAGAGCTGATAAACCGAGTTCGCACTGGAGACTGGAGCCCTGAGCAAAATACCGACGATAAAGAAAGGTTGAATGCTTTAGCAGCCCGAGGCTACTGGCAAGCGTACCAAGCCGTGCGCAAGAGCATAGAGCAGATACTCGATGGGCATAATGCAGGGGAGGTCGTCGATAACGATCATCGCGTATGGTATCGCGAAATGTTTGCGCCCGGAGTATCGGCTGGTATTCACAAACCTGCTGATCTGGCAGGTTATCGGAACGCCCCCGTGTTTATCCGACGCTCCATGCACACGCCGCCAAGTAGAGAGGCTGTGCGCGATGCAATGCCTGCATTCTTTGAGTTGTTACAAGCGGAAGAAAATGCCGCTGTGCGCGTTGTGCTGGGGCATTTTATATTTGTTTATATTCACCCCTATATGGATGGGAATGGCCGCACAGGACGCTTTTTAATGAATGCGATGCTTGCGAGCGGCGGATACCCTTGGACGATTGTGCCGCTAGAAAAACGTAACGACTATATGGCCGCTCTTGAACAGGCGAGCACCAACCAAAACATAGAGCCCTTCACGAAGTTCTTGGGATCACTTGTTCAAGCTGCGCTAGAGGGTAAAGCAGAGCCTTCAATTCCGAACGATTAACGAATAATTAAGATACAATCGTCCGCCGCATTTTCCGCGAATACGGCCTTGAGAACAAATCGCCCAAAGCCATTGCCGCACAGCTAAATGAGGAAGGCATACCTTGCCCATCAGGCAAAAGCTGGGGGCAATCAACCATTAACGGTAATCGCAAGCGCGGCACAGGGATTTTAAACAATGAGCTTTATATTGGTCGCCTGATCTGGAACAGGCAACGCTTTATCAAAGACCCCGCCACAGGCAAGCGTGTAACGCGCCTGAACACGCCATCTGAGTGGATTACTCAGGATGTGGCTGAGCTTAGCATTGTTGATTCCGAGCTATGGGAGGCGGTTAAAGCTCGCCAGAAAACACTGGATCGTAAATCTACGGCTCTTTGGCAAACTAACCGCCCACAATATTGGCTCTCAGGGCTTAGCAAATGCGGGGTTTGTGGTGGCGGCTATTCCAAGATCAATTCCACCCAATATGGCTGCTCTGCCGCCAAGAACAAAGGCGATGCGGTCGGCAACAATCGCCGCACCATCAAACGCGAGACGCTGGAGGGCTATGTTTTGGGCGCTATGCAAACCCATCTTATGCGTGAAGAACTGGTGAGCATATTTTGTACAGAATACACCAAGCATCTGAGCAGCTTGCATGCGCAAGCCAATGCACAGCGCAAGTCGCTGGAGTCTCAGCGTGAGAGCCTTCTAAAAGAGCGTGATCGTTTAATACAGGCCATCAAGGACGGTATCCCTGCCAGTATGATCAAAGATGATCTGGAAAGCATTTCAGGGCGCATCGAGAACACCGAACACGCCTTGAGGGTTCAGCCTGCACTGAAACCCTTGCTTCATCCTGCCATGGCCTCTCGGTATCATCAGGCCATTAAGGACTTAAATGCTTCTTTAAACGCAGAAGGTTCACGCGCGGAAGCATCACAGCATTTAAGGGGACTAATTGATAAAGTGGTTTTAACGCCCGAAGAGGGAGAGAAAGGGCTTCGTATTGACTTGCACGGAGATTTAGCCGGAATTTTGAATATGTCTTTGGAGACGAAAGATATGAAAATCTTGGACAGACTATGCTTGAACGCATCGAATGATAATAATAAGGCTATCAATGGGGCTGACGCCCACATTGATAGAATTGGTAGCGGGGGTAGGATTTGAACCTACGACCTTCGGGTTATGAGCCCGACGAGCTACCAAACTGCTCCACCCCGCATCAAAACAAGGCGCACACTATATTCACAAACACGAAAATAGTCAACGCCTATTTACTCAAAAACTCTGGATTTTCTTTTAAAAATAAATAGATATGGCGCTGGACAATAACCAGCAAGCATCAGGCATCTGCTGTGCAGCAAGGCAATAATAGTTTAGCTCAGAGTTTGATGCTGCTAAATGGTGCCGAAGGCCGGACTTGAACCGGCACGACCTAAGCCACTACCCCCTCAAGATAGCGTGTCTACCAATTCCACCACTTCGGCAATTAAGCAACATAAAGAACATTATTCAGGCAGCTGGGATTCAATGCCTTTTTCTACCGGCAGATCATCGCCCTGGTCGCTGGCAGGATCATTGTCAAGCGCCGGAAGGTCACCCCCCAACTCTTTTACTTCCACAGAAATTTGTTCAGAACCGGAGGCCTTTTCCAGCGAATCACTCACCTTGCCCTCGATGAGGGTTCGATCAGAAGGCGAGCTTATCAGCTCAGGAATATCAAGACTGCTGCCTGATTTAACGTTCTGGTTGGCGATATAAGCCAACGTCAAGCTGGTTGTAAAAAACACCAGCGCAACTCCGGCAGTAAGCTTGGTCAGAAAAGATGCCGACCCGACACTGCCAAATACGGTATTAGAAGCACCACTACCGAAAGCAGCCCCAAGGTTTGCACCTTTACCCTGCTGAACCAGCACCAATGCCACTAAGGATATTGTTGCCACTACATGTATAACTAAAACCACTGTTTCCATAATGCCTAACCAATTGCCTTGCAAATAGCCATAAAATCTTCAGTATTTAACGATGCGCCGCCAATCAATCCGCCATCTATATTGGGCATCAAGAATAACTCGCTCGCGTTTTCCGGTTTAACGCTGCCACCATAGATAATTCTAAGGTTTTCAGCAGTAACGGCGTCAATTTGCCTGAGCGTATCACGCATATAAGCATGAACCTCTTCGGCCTGCTCAGGCGTGGCCGTCAAGCCTGTACCAATGGCCCAAACCGGCTCATATGCCAGCACGGCATGTTCAAAGGCGTCTATACCAACGATATCAATCACTTCAAGCAACTGGGAATGTATGATATCGAAGGTCTGGCCTGCCTTTCGGTGCTCCTGTTGTTCGCCGATACAGAGTATGGGTGTCATCCCCTGTGCTTGAATCTGCTGAAACTTGGCCGCAATTTGAGCACTGCTTTCAGCAAATAACTGGCGCCGCTCGGAGTGGCCGATAATAACATACCGGCAAGCAAACTCAGCGATCATTATCGCCGAAATTTCACCCGTATAGGCCCCGGATTGATGTTCAGCGCAGTTCTGCGCACCCAGCTGAACGCAGCTATGAGTCCCCGCCAAAACCTCTGCGGCCAGAGGAAGATGAATCGCCGATGGGCACAGCACCACTTCTGCCGCTACGCTGTTGTTTTTCAAGGCCCTGGCCAGCTCACCAACCAAGCGCACAGCACTCTCTCGAGTACCGTTCATTTTCCAATTTCCAGCAACTATTGATTGGCGCATATGATCACGGGGTTAGCCAAAAGCAAGCGGGCAATATTAACGCAGCACCCCCATAAGAACAAGGGGCAAGCAGTTGTTTTAAGGAAACTTTAGCGACGTCGGCTTGCTGACTGAATGTATTATTGAAGTCTGAATCTATTGTGCTTGTCACAACGAAAGGCGCTTAAGAGCCGAAAGATGCCATACCCACCTTGGCATATTCTGGCTCAGCCACTACCTTTCGCAATAATACCATTTGATCAATAAATGAAGCGCCCATCATTGATTTTATTAACCAGTCCGGCACTTTCATTGGAGAAACAATAAACATTTCAAAAGTGACTCGAGTAGAGCCGTCTGCCATAGCTGCAAATTCATAGACCCCTTCAATCGACTCGCCTCCCATCTCGTCTTGACTCATCATTTCCGGAGCAGTATTGAAACGATAAGCAATAGTCTGGGTTTCTGGAAACTTTTCTACATGACATTTTAATGTTGAAACCCGGTCACTCAGGGGCCAGGGCAGGTCTGAAACAGTTCTTATATACCAGCTGTTCTCATCAATAACTTTGATTTTTTCCATGCTTTTAATTTGCCGCCGCCAACGAGGAGCAGCAGGGTAATCAACCACGAGCGCCAGCACGCTGGCTGGTGACTGCTCTACATAAGTGACTGCCTTGATTGCCCGGCCATTTTCATTGCCAGCAATACCACGCGTATAAACGGTGACATTGTTTTTTTCTTCGCTAAGGGTCCAGGTGGGCTTTGAAAAATCAGTCGCTTGCAATTGAACAGTGTGTGTAGCCGACACGATTAAAACAGCTGTTGCTAACAAAAGGTTTTTGTTCATTTTATTTTGCCTTTGTGTTTATTTTATATTTTCAGCAGGGCTTCCTTTGTTAACTGTCCGACCAACACCCTGCTATCCAGTTCCAAGCATTTCAGCCTCAATCACTTTTGCCAGACTGTTTGCCAAGGCGCTGGCCTGTTCTTTGTTATCGGCTTCCACCATGACTCTGACCACCGGCTCTGTGCCTGACATGCGCAATAATGTGCGCCCTTTTCCTTTTAGGTTTGCTTCAGCATCCTGCACGGCTTCCTTAACTCGAGGATTTTTAGTGAAATCTGATTTTTTTTCAACACGTACATTGACCAGAGTCTGAGGATATTTGTGCATCCCTGATTTTAATTCTTTCAGGGTTTTATTTTTTTTGACCAATGATGCCACAACTTGTAACGCCGAAATAACGCCATCACCGGTGGTGGTTTTATCCAGGCAAACAATATGCCCGGATGATTCGCCACCCAGACACCATTGATGCTTAACCAGTTGTTCCATCACGTAGCGATCGCCCACATCTGCGCGAACAAATGCAAGCCCCATTTCGGCTAAAGCATCTTCAAGCCCAAAATTGCTCATTAAGGTGCCTACTACCCCGCCGCGCATCCGGCCTGCTTCCATCGCATCTTTGGCGATAATATAGAGTAATTCATCGCCATCAACAACAACGCCTTCATGGTCCACCATGATCACCCGGTCGCCATCACCATCAAATGCAATACCAAGATCGGCCTGATGCTCCAATACCGCCACCTGTAAGAGCTCTGGTGAGGTTGAGCCACACTGGTGATTAATATTCATTCCATCCGGTTCAACACCAATAGCAATAACGTTCGCGCCCAGCTCCTCAAAAACCGCAGGCGCTATGTGGTAAGTTGCGCCATGGGCGCAATCCAAAACCACCTTCAACCCACCAAAATCCATACTGTAAGGGATCGTACTTTTACAAAACTCGATATAACGCCCACGAGCACCTTCAATTCTGGATACCTTGCCAATACGATTTGTTGCGGCGGTGGTCATCGGCTTTTTAAGATATTCTTCAATTTCCAATTCTACTTTTTCATCCAATTTGGTTGCATTGGATGAAAAAAATTTAATGCCATTGTCTTCATAGGCATTATGGGAAGCGCTAATGACAATACCGGCCTGGGCATGAAAAGTACGGGTCAGGTAACCGATGCCAGGCGTTGGCATTGGCCCGAGCAGGCGCACATCGACACCGGCTGCGGCCAACCCCGCCTCCAAAGCCGATTCAAACATGTAACCTGACAGTCGGGTATCCTTGCCAATTAATATTTTGGCGCCTTCAGCACGATTAAACACCTGGCCTGCAGCCCAGCCAAGATGCATAACAAAATCAGGGGTTATCGGCGACTCACCCACTTTGCCGCGGATACCGTCGGTGCCAAAATATTTCTTTTTCTTTGTCATCATTTTCCCCAAGCTGTTTTTAAAAATTCCAGTATAAACCTGTTATTATCCGCCATTGCTATTCAATACCGCTTCGGTGATTTTCACAGCCTGTACCGTTGCAGCAACGTCGTGAACTCGGACAATATTTGCTCCTCGCTCAATGGCCATCACCGCCAGAGCCAAACTGCCTGGCAGGCGCTGATCTGCTGGCAAATTAAGCAATTTTGCGATCATCGATTTCCGTGACAAGCCCACTAGAACGGGGCAGCCAATTTGCTTGAATACGGCCAGGTGCTTTAGTAAAGATAAATTGTGCTCCAGCAATTTACCAAAGCCGAAGCCGGGGTCTAGTAAAATGCTGGTTTTTGCAATACCTCCAGCTTCGCAGGCCTGTATCCGCTCTAGAAGAAATGTCTTTATATCAGATACTGCATGCTGGTACTGAGGGCTCTGTTGCATTTTCTGCGGAGAGCCTTGCATATGCATTAAACACACCGGCAGCCCGGTGTCGGCGGCCGCCTGTACGGCGCCTTCCCGCCTTAAAGCCCGCACATCGTTGATCAGCCCAGCGCCTAGATTTGCAGCTTCCTTCATAAGCATGGGGGTGCTGGTATCTACAGAAATAATGGTATCAATTTGGCGAGCAATTTTTTCGATCACGGGTAACACCCGATCCATTTCTTCTTGAACACTGACTGCTTTGGCACCAGGGCGCGTAGACTCGCCCCCCACATCAATAATTGCAGCGCCTTCACCGGCCATTTTTTCGGCTTGGGCAAGCGCTTTATCAACAGCAACAAACAAACCACCATCGGAGAAAGAATCAGGCGTGACGTTTAAGATACCCATTACCTTGGGTGATGTCAGATCCAGCGAACGCTGGCCAAACTTAAAATCCATAACCTATCATTAAGAAAAGAAATTGCGGCGCCTTATTATTAAGGTAATAAAAAATGCCCGGCTAATTATTAGCCGGGCATTATTACAGCATGTTTACAATGTATTTTACGTCCAACGAGCCTTGGTGCCTCTTAAAACTAACAATCATTTAATTGAAATTTAATGCTCGCTTGCAGGGCCACCGATAGAAGGCTTGCTGTCACCGCCGACTTTTTCACCAGACTCGACATCTGCCGAGCTTTCAGCCTTTGCGCCACCGGAAGGATTGTTATCAGTCCAGTCTTTAGGAGGCTGGGGCTTTTTACCTTCCATAATGTCATCTATTTGGGAAGCGTCTATGGTTTCATACTGCATCAAAGCTTCCGCCATTAGATCCAGCTTGTCACGGTTCGCTTGAAGAATCTCCTTCGCCCGCGCATAACTTTCATCAATGATTTTTCTAATTTCCTCATCAATGGCTTTAGATGTTTCAGCAGAAACATGTTTGGTTTGCGTAACTGAACGGCCAAGAAAAACTTCGCCTTCGTCTTCATCGTACATCAACGGGCCCATTTTCTCTGACAGGCCCCACTTGGTGACCATGTTACGGGCCATTTCAGTAGCGCGCTGTATATCATTAGAGGCACCGGTGGTAACACCATCAAAGCCCAAGGTCATTTCCTCAGCAATACGGCCACCAAATAAACTGCAGATCTGGCCTTCAATATGACGCTTGCTGTAACTGTAGCGGTCTTCTAGAGGCAGGAACATGGTAACACCCAGCGCTCTACCGCGAGGAATGATACTCACCTTATAAACCGGGTCGTGCTCGGGAACCAGGCGGCCAACAATGGCATGCCCCGCTTCATGGTAGGCGGTATTGAGTTTTTCTTTTTCAGACATCACCATGGTTTTGCGCTCAGCGCCCATCATGATTTTATCTTTCGCCATTTCAAACTCATTCATGCTTACCAGGCGTTTATTCGATCGTGCAGCAAACAAGGCGGCCTCGTTAACCAAATTAGCCAAGTCAGCACCTGAGAATCCTGGTGTACCACGCGCTATTAATGATGGATTCACGTCATCATCTATAGGCACTTTGCGCATGTGAACTTTTAAAATCTGTTCACGGCCACGAACATCTGGCAGTGGAACTGTCACTTGTCGATCAAAACGGCCAGGCCTGAGCAAAGCAGCATCGAGCACATCCGGCCGGTTTGTTGCGGCAATAACGATAATGCCGTCATTGCCTTCAAAGCCGTCCATTTCAACCAGCAGCTGATTGAGGGTTTGCTCTCGCTCATCATGACCGCCACCCAAGCCAGCACCACGGGAACGGCCAACAGCGTCTATTTCATCTATAAAAATAATACACGGCGCCTGTTTCTTGGCTTGCTCAAACATATCACGGACACGAGAAGCGCCCACACCGACAAACATTTCAACAAAATCAGACCCGGAAATAGAAAAGAAAGGCACCTTGGCCTCACCCGCAATGGCTTTAGCCAATAAGGTTTTACCCGTTCCAGGTGAGCCAACCATCAGCACACCCCGGGGAATTCGCCCACCCAAACGCTGAAATTTACTTGGGTCGCGTAGAAATTCCACCAGCTCCTGAACATCTTCTTTAGCTTCTTCTACACCCGCCACATCGGCAAAGGTGGTTTTAATTTGATTCTCACCTAACAGGCGAGCCTTGCTTTTGCCAAAGGTCATGGGGCCACGGCCACCACCGCCACCTTGCATTTGCCGCATAAAGAAAATAAAAATTGCCAGGATCAGCAAAATTGGGAAAGCCGCCACAAACAGCTGCATCCAGATACTCTGGGTACGAGGTTCTTCACCTACGATGATGACATTGTTTTTAAGCAGGTCACCCACCAGATCAAGATCAGCAATAGGCGGACGAATAACATGGAATTTTTCCCCACTTCTTCTTTCGCCAATGATTTCATGGTCAGATATCAATACCTTATGCACACGGCCATTATTCACCTCCAGTACAAAATCGGAATAATCAACCATGACAGGTTCAGGGCGCACATTAAAGTTCTTGAATACTGAAAACAGTACAATCGCAATAATGAGCCATAACATTAAATTTTTTGCTAAATCATTCAAGGGCTTACCCTCTATTTATCCGATTAATTTACCTAAGGAAAATATAGGCGGGGCTTTAAAAAACACCGCTATTCTTACTTCTTAGCTTGAGGTGACTGCCTACATTACACTACCGTACTACAATTAAGACCAAGGTTCCACTCACACAAGCGTTCCCTGGCACTACTTAAAACAAGCTCCAACACACTAAGCACGGTAACCTTGAGCCAACAAGTAAATCTCTCTGGAACGGGGTCGGGATGCTTTGGGCTTTCGGGTTTTCACCGACTGAAACCTATTGCTTACTAAACGACGGTATTCATCAATACCCTCCCCCTGAAACACTTTAATCAACAAGTGTCCTCCCGGCCTTAATACCTGGACAGCAAAGTCGAGAGCAAGTTCGGCAAGATACATCGCACGGGACTGATCAACAGACTTGGTACCACTAATATTGGGGGCCATATCTGAAATCACAAGGTCAATGTTTTGACCACCGGCCATAGTCAACAGCGCATTCAACACAGTTTCATCCCTAAAATCGCCCTGAATAAAACTAACCCCGGCCAAAGCATCCATAGCCAGAATGTCTGAAGCAAAGACTCGCCCCTGGTCACCGACTAATTTTGCCGCCACCTGGCTCCAACTGCCGGGGGCAGCACCCAAATCCACCAGATTCATGCCTTTTTTAATAAGCTGGTCTTTTTCCTGAATTTCCAGCAGCTTATAACATGCCCGGGAACGATAACCGTCCTTCTGGGCCTGCTTGACGTAATGATCATCAAAATGCTCCTGCAGCCAACGGCCACTGGACTTGGATCGTTTCATACAAAGCCTTCATTGCGTCGAATGCCAAATATCAAGGCACTGATGATTTTTTGCAGACTCCTGCACCATTTATATTGCATTATTCATAAAGACCTGCAAGGGCTATTAGTGTAAACTATTTGCCCTCTTAAACGCATCAAGCAAGCGCCCATCAGACAGGCTTTTTATCATGGCTCTCGTAAATACCCAAAAAAAACACTTTCGCACAATTGGACACAAGTTGAATCCAGTGGTATCGATAGCAGAAAACGGCCTTTCAGAAAGCGTTATGGGTGAGCTTGAGCGTGCTCTTGAAGATCACGAGCTTATTAAAGTAAAAGTCAGCGCCGGTGATAAGGCCGCAAAAAAAAGTGTTATTGAAGAAATATGCACGGCGTGCAATGCAGAACTGGTACAAAGTATTGGCCACACAGCCCTGATTTATCGCCCTGCCAAGGAAGCGAACCCTAAACTTTCTAATGTGTTGCGGGTGCTCTGAACAAAACCCAGCAAAAGGCTATCAATTAAGGCCACACACCACCCTCCTTATCGAACCTGATATCGAATCGCAGAAACAGACCTGGCTCGGCTTCGAAATCGTTGTCTCGCGGGTAGTTGACTTGCGGCGCAATCTCCATGCTTAACCAGTCCCGCCAGATTCTTTGGCGATAGACAAGCTTTAGCACCGTTGCATTCAACAGACTTGCTGAATTCATGATAAAAGCGTTATTCCACTGATAAGACAGGCCCTTATTTTGGCGCAACAAATGGTTATATTGAGCACCTGCATTATAAAAGTAACCATCAAGATCTTCGTACCAGTTACCCTCAAACGTGGCTCGAATCAGCTGGTAGTCTGACAATGCGCGATCAAAATCAAACTGGGTTTTTGTATTAAAACCGTTATCAGAAAACCAGCCAAACTTTTGGACAAAATACAAATCCCAAACATCAAACTGTTCCCGCCACCTGAATCGTGGTTCGACAAAGGACACCAGCCTGCTATCTCTTACTCTAAGCCCAACTTTCAATGTGATGTTCTTTCTGAGCGTATCCCTGTAACGATAAAGTAAACCGGCAGTAATACTGTCTTCGTCGACACTTTCGAATGCCTGTTCGACTCTTTCAACATCAGTCAGTCCGGAATCAACAGCGCCCTCTTCACCGATAATAAAAATTTTAAATCGCTTGTTTAAATTAGGTGTTTTTAATCTGATCTTGGTACGCAGCTTAAATTCTTCCCCATCTTCATCGACAAACTCACTAAAGCGCAACACCAGGGAGGTTTTATTTTCTTCATCTTCATAACGCTCAGTGGTAAACAGGGCATCAATCCATTTTCCAGTGGCAACAACACCCCCTGAAACCATGGCATGAGCTTCATCTAGCAGATTTCCTGTAATATCCTCCTTCTCCTCAGCCTGCTCTAATCCTCGCCCAGGCTCCTGCTCAAGTTCAACTGGAGGATTTACATTAGCTGAACCCTTAATAAGGTTTTCCGCTGTTTTGTCATTTGCCAAAGTCGGCAGTGGAAAAATCAACATTGCCACAGCAAACACTACGGCAGCGCGAGAAATTTTCAAGCTAGCCCTTATAATTATTCTGAAACACAAATGCTTATACACCGCCGTTTGTTGTGTAGGTGGATTTATGCTTTCAGAAACCCTGCCTTGCGAAACCTTCCATACGATTACAGGCAGGAGGGTGTGTCGAAAAACATTGGATCCATAGCATGGTCTAACATAACTGCGACAATGGGATCAACTGCGGCGGCCGCGCCTTTATAGGTTTTGTTCGGCCCTGTGCGCGGCTTATTCAAGGGCAGATAAGCACATGCGTTATGATCGCAAGCAAGGCGTTTGTGAAATAGAGTGTGAGACTGGCGCATCTGTAGCCCTGGCTACAGGGGATTGCCCCCCGAAGGCTACAATCGCAGGCGATGGTTTTAATTGCCAAGGATCAAGCACAGATCAAAGTCTGAGTCATTACACATAAAGGAGGGCAGGATCAAAATTACGCTTCGTATCTTACCTGATCTATCTCATACTCCACTTCGCCGCCTGGAGTATTCACCACCACCTCATCACCTGCCAGTTTTCCCACCAGCGCTCTAGCGATAGGGGAATTAACCGAGATTTTATTTTGCTTTATATCGGCCTCGTCATCACCCACTATCTGATAGGTTTTCTTTTCTTCTGTTTCAAGATTAATGACGTCGACGGTGGCACCAAAAATAACTTTGCCGCTATTATCAATTTTAGAAACGTCAATGATCTGGGCGTCAGCAATTTTACCTTCGATTTCCTTGATACGACCTTCAGTAAAACTTTGCTGCTCACGCGCAGCATGGTATTCAGCATTCTCTTTTAAGTCGCCATGGGCTCTCGCTTCGGCAATGGCGGCAATAATGCCTGGCCGCACGACTGTTTTAAGCTCATGTAATTCATCCTGCAATTGTTTCGCACCTTTAACGGTCATTGGAACTCGACTCATTGTGCTATTACCTCGTGTAAATCCTGTAATCTGTGTACTTTAGTTTTACTTTCATTCTGAATGGCCAGACAAATAGCATGGGCCCCGGCAATGGTGGTGGTATAACACACCTTTCTTTGCAGGGCTGTGCGACGAATGGTAAATGAGTCGGCTATCGCCTGAGCACCTTCGGTGGTATTTACAATAAATGAAATTTCATCATTTTTCAGCATATCCACCACATGAGGCCGGCCCTCAACGACTTTGTTGACCATTTCCACAGGCATGCCTGCGGCTTGAATGACGGTTGCAGTTCCCCGGGTTGCCACCAGATCAAAACCTATAGCAATTAACTCCCTGGCCACGGAAATAATACCTTTTTTATCGGCCTCACGCACACTGAGAAAAGCCCGACCTTCAGCGGGAAATATTTCACTGCCCGCAATTGAAGCTTTCAAAAAGGCTTCGGCAAAGGTGTCGCCCACGCCCATAACTTCACCGGTTGATTTCATTTCGGGACCTAGAATAGGGTCAACAGCGGCAAACTTGGCAAAAGGGAAAACCGATTCTTTAACGCAATAATAAGGAGGAATCACTTCTCGGATAAAGTTTTGCGCTTGCAATGAAGTACCGGCCATACAACGGGCGGCAATTTTTGCCAGCGAAACACCAATGGCTTTTGACACAAAGGGAACTGTTCGCGAAGCCCTGGGATTCACTTCCAGCACATACACTTCTTCATCTTTAACAGCAAACTGCACATTCATTAGGCCTTTGACCCCAAGCTCTAAAGCCATCATCCGAGTTTGCTCCCGCATAAGGTCTTGCACATTTTTGTCAAGGCTATAAGCAGGAATGGAGCAGGCAGAATCACCAGAATGCACACCAGCCTGTTCAATGTGTTGCATAATGGCACCAATAACCACATCTTTACCATCACAAATAGCATCCACATCGACTTCAATGGCATCATCCAAAAACCGATCCAGCAACACCGGGCTTTCATTGGAAACCCGCACGGCTTCATGCATATAACGCCGCAATTCATCTTCGTTATAGACAATTTCCATGCCGCGCCCACCCAGCACATAGGATGGGCGAACAATCAGTGGATAGCCTATTTCTTCGGCCAGCCTCACCCCTTCTTCAAGGTCACGGGCGGTTCTATTGGGTGGCTGCTTCAAACCAAGCTTTTCAATCATTTGCTGAAAACGTTCGCGATCCTCAGCTTTATCAATTGCATCCGGGCTGGTGCCTATGATGGGCACGCCCGCAGCTTCAAGAGCGCGAGCCAGCTTCAAAGGTGTCTGACCACCGTATTGAACAATCACACCTTTGGGTTTTTCAAGATCAACAATACTGAGCACATCTTCCAGGGTTATGGGTTCGAAATACAAACGGTCGGAAGTATCGTAATCGGTGGACACGGTTTCAGGATTACAGTTCACCATAATGGTTTCGTAACCGTCTTCGCGCATTGCCAAGGCGGCATGCACACAACAGTAATCAAATTCTATACCTTGACCTATACGATTAGGGCCACCACCAATGACCATGATTTTATCCCGATCACTGGGCTTGGATTCGCATTCCTCGTCGTAGCTGGAATACATGTAGGCGGTACTGGTAACAAATTCCGCGGCACAGGTATCCACGCGTTTATAAACCGGTGTTACATTTAATTCTTTACGACGTTTACGAACCTGGTTTTCTGCAACCTGAAATAGCTCAGCTAAACGCGCATCGGAAAAGCCTTTGCGCTTAAGCTGATAAAGTTCATTTTTACTGATATCAAAAATATTTTTATTGGCACAGGCCTGTTCGTCGCTAACCAGATCGGCAATTTGCACCAAAAACCACGGGTCAATATGTGTCAGATGATGCACATCTTCCACCGACATACCGAAACGAAAAGCATCGGCCAGATACCAGATACGATCTGGCCCCGGCGTTATCAGTTTTTTCTTGATAAGAGTTTCGCTTTTAGCCAGGTCTTTTTGCTCCACCTGGGGATCAAAACCGGAAACGCCCACTTCCAAACCGCGCAGGGCTTTTTGCATCGACTCTTGGAAATTACGCCCAATAGCCATTACTTCACCCACTGATTTCATTTGCGTGGTCAGAACAGCTTCTGCTTGTGGGAATTTTTCAAAATTAAAGCGGGGGATTTTGGTAACCACGTAATCAATGGCGGGTTCAAAGGATGCTGGTGATAAACCGCCGGTAATATCATTTTTCAATTCATCAAGGGTAAAGCCCACCGCCAGCTTTGCCGCCACTTTTGCAATCGGAAAGCCAGTGGCTTTCGATGCCAGGGCCGATGATCTTGAGACCCGTGGATTCATTTCAATTACAATCAGACGACCATCATCCGGGGCTACTGCAAATTGCACATTAGAGCCACCGGTTTCAACGCCAATTTCACGCAGCACCGCAATCGAAGCATTGCGCATGATCTGGTATTCTTTGTCGGTCAGTGTTTGCGCCGGTGCAACAGTAATGGAGTCACCAGTGTGCACCCCCATGGGGTCAAGGTTTTCTATGGAGCAGATAATGATGCAGTTGTCATTTTTGTCACGCACCACTTCCATTTCATATTCTTTCCAACCAATCAGGGACTCGTCAATCAGCAACTCATTGGTTGGCGACAGATCCAGCCCGCGTTCGCAAATACTGACGAACTCTTCGCGGTTGTAGGCAATGCCTCCGCCTGAACCACCCATGGTAAAAGATGGACGAATCACCGCGGGAAAACCCACCATATCCAAAACCTGAAATGCTTCTTCAATACTGTGGGCAATGGCCGACCGGGCTATCCCCAGGCCAATTTTTTTCATCGCTTTATTAAAGCGCTCGCGATCTTCGGCTTTATCAATCGCATCCCTGGAAGCGCCGATCATTTCAACCTTGTACTTTTCCAGTACGCCTTCACGATCAAGATCAAGAGCGCAGTTCAGGGCTGTCTGGCCACCCATGGTCGGGAGCAAAGCATCGGGTTGTTCCCGTTTGATTATCTCGGCAACGGTTTTCCACTCGACCGGTTCGATATAGGTGGCATCGGCCATGGCCGGATCAGTCATAATGGTTGCCGGATTGGAGTTCACTAAAATGATTCGATAGCCTTCTTCACGCAATGCCTTGCATGCCTGGGCACCGGAGTAGTCAAACTCACAGGCCTGACCAATAACGATCGGACCGGCACCCAGGATTAAAATACTTTTTATATCGGTTCTTTTAGGCATTATTTGTAAAACTGTCTCTGTGAATTCGGTTTAAGCCAAGTTAAGTTTCTAATCTCTGCCTGGCGCTCATCAATTCGATAAAATGATCGAACAGTGGTTGCGCATCCTGAGGGCCGGGGCTGGCCTCCGGGTGGCCCTGAAAACTGAATGCCGGTTTATCTTTATGGTGAATGCCTTGTAAGGATTCATCAAATAATGATTTATGTGTCACTTCTAAACATGCAGGTAACGATTTTTCATCGACTGCAAAGCCATGGTTCTGACTGGTAATGAGCACTTTACCGTCTTGCAAATTTTGCACGGGATGGTTAGCGCCGTGGTGGCCAAATTTCATTTTTACAGTTTTAGCACCGCTTGCAAGGGCGAGTAATTGATGCCCAAGACAAATACCAAACACGGGAATATCGGTTTCGAGAATCTGCTTGATTGCCGTAACGGCATAATCACAGGGCTCTGGATCACCCGGCCCGTTGGAAAGAAAAACCCCATCAGGTTCCAGCGCCAATACTTTATCCGCAGGCGTAGTCGCTGGCACAACACTGACCCGGCAACCGCGATCCACCAGCAGCCGCAAGATATTGCGTTTAACGCCAAAGTCATAGGCAACCACATGAAACGGCCTTTCTTCTGGAGCAGCTTTATAACCTTCGCCAAGGCTCCAGCTGGCTTCGTCCCAGGTGTATTGTTTTGTGGTGCTCACTGACCTGGCAAGATCCATGCCTTTCAGGCCGGGAAAGGCCAGCACATCTTTTAGTGCAGAATCGACAATTCCAGTTTCGGCGTTAACCTGTTCGACTTCAGCACCGGCAATGATACAACCGTTCTGGGCGCCTTTTTCTCTGAGAATACGGGTTAAGCGGCGGGTATCAATGTCTGCAATGGCAACAACGCCTCGTTCCAGAAGAAACGCTTCGAGGCTGGTTTCATGTCGCCAGTTGCTCGCCAGCAAAGGTAAATCACGAATCACCAGCCCTGCGGCCCAGACCTTTTCGGATTCGTTGTCTTCAGCATTTATGCCGGTATTCCCAATGTGCGGATAGGTCAAGGTGACAATCTGCTGAGCATAGGAGGGGTCGGTAAGGATTTCCTGATAGCCAGTCATTGCCGTATTGAATACGACCTCCCCACTGGAGCGGCCTGAAGCTCCAATGGCCTTGCCTTTAAAGACGCTGCCGTCTTCAAGAACCAGAATGGCTGACATATTCAACTAACCTCCGGGAATTGCTTCAGAAATGTAAGATTACACGGTAACTGCGATAACCCAGCATAAACCCAATACATGCCAAGTATCAGACCTAAAAAAAACGAGATGATGCTCTAGGCTTCACCTCGTTTTGAATTTTAATCATTGCATTAGCACTATTAACCAAGACTATCGGTTTTGATCAATTTTTTTGGCTACTCAATTGTGCATGAGCGTTTAATAGCCAAGCAAAACTGTGATTTGTCAGTTTTAACAACAGGCGTATTTTATGCCATCGCCTCCTGGCTGTCCATGCCAATACGACGAAATTTGGCTTGCCAGGCTATTTCAGGGCTATTGCAGTGCAAGACGATGCCTATAAAAGCGTTGTACGCCCAATGACTTTTCATTCAGACACCAGCGACAAGCATTTTAGACGACAGACTCAACAGCAGAGGAAACAAGCTTTCTTGTCAAAATATCTACAAACCCAACACATCCTGCATATCGTACAGGCCTGATGTTTGCTGAGACACCCAGCTTGCTGCGCGAACAGCACCTCTGGCAAAGGTCATTCTGCTGCTGGCCTTATGGGTCACCTCTACGCGCTCACCGTCAGCAATAAACATTACCGTGTGCTCACCGACTATATCGCCACCTCGAATGGTTTCAAAACCAATGGTTTTGCGCTCTCGGGGGCCATCCTGGCCTTCGCGACCATATACGGCACAGCTTTTAAGATCACGCCCCAGGGTGTTGGCCACCACTTCACCCATGCTAAGCGCTGTACCTGAGGGCGAATCGACTTTATGGCGATGGTGCGCCTCTACAATCTCAATATCGACATCATCACCTAAAACCCGAGCCGCCTGCTCCAACAATTTAAAGCACAGGTTCACCCCTATGCTCATATTGGAGGCAAACATAATCGCGGTATGCTCTGTGGCTTTTTTCAGTTCGGCCTTTTGCTCATCGTTTAAACCGGTGGTGCCGATAACCATTTTCTTACCGTGCCGGGCGCAAAATGCAATATTTTCCATGGTGGCTGCCGGCATGGTGAAGTCAATCAATACATCGAAATCATCTTTCACCTTGGCCAGATCATCGGCAATACTGACCCCAATACGGCCCAAGGCTGCCAATTCACCGGCATCAGCGCCAACCAAGCTGCTACCCGGGCGCTCAAGGGCTGCGGATAAAGTCGCGCCATCGGTGGCGGCAATGGCCTCAATTAAGGTTCGGCCCATTCTCCCTGCCGCACCTGTCACTGCTATTCTAGTCATCAACGCTTCCTAAAAAATCTGCATCCAGCCTAAATCAAAGCATTAGGCATGTTGTGCCAGTATTGCCCAGAATCAACGGCTAAAAAAAGCTTTTAATGCCTTCAAACCAAGACTCTTTTCTTGGTGAATGTTTATTGCCTTGTTTTGCCATCGAATTATGAAATTCTTTAAGCAGTTCTTTTTGTTTTTTATTCAAGTTAACGGGTGTTTCCACCACAACCCGGCACATTAAATCACCCTCCGAACCACCACGTACGGGTTTTACGCCTTTACCACGCAGGCGGAAGATTTTATCGGTTTGAGTTTCGGGGGGGATTTTTAATACAACCCGACCATCCAGTGTTGGCACTTCAATCTCGCCACCCAGTGCTGCTTCAACGAAACTAATCGGCACTTCACAGTACAAGTGCTTACCATCGCGCTTGAAAAACTTGTGCTCCTTCACCGCAACCTGAACGTACAAATCCCCTGACGGGCCTCCGTCGGTTCCCGCCTCGCCTTCTCCAGCCAAACGAACCCTATCTCCCGTATCAACCCCAGCAGGAATATTTACCGAAAGGTTTTTTTCTTTCTCTACCCGGCCTTTACCGTGACAGGTATTACAAGGATCCTTAATGGTTTTGCCTTTACCGGCACAACGGGGGCAGGTTTGCTGAACAGCGAAGAAGCCTTGCTGCATGCGAACCTGGCCAATGCCGCCACACATAGAACAGTTCTCGGCAACCGAACCCTTAGTCGCGCCGCTACCACCACAGGTATCACAAGATTGCAGGCTTGGTACGCGAATTTTTACTTCAGCCCCCTTAACCGCATCTTCTAAACTCAGCTCCAGGGTATAACGTAAATCAGCGCCGGCATTGGAACGGCTGCGGCCACCACCGCCGCGGCCACCACCAAAAATATCACCAAACACGTCACCGAAAATATCACTAAAGCCCTGACCGCCGAAGCCACCTGCGCCAGAACCACCATTGCCATCAACTCCGGCATGGCCAAAACGATCATAGGCCGCTCTTTTATTTTCATCAGACAGTATTTCGTAGGCCTCTTTAGCCTCCTTGAATTTTTGCTCGGACTCGCTATCACCGGGATTACGGTCTGGGTGATGTTTCATTGCCAGCCGGCGATAGGCTTTTTTAATATCCGCAGCCTCGGCGTCCTTGGCGACACCAAGCACTTCGTAATAATCTTTTTTTGACATCGAGTTTCTACAAACCTCTACAAGCTTATGGCTTGATCAGGTCCCCTGATTAATTAGAGTGAAGGCATCACATTAAAATTGCCCATATCCAGACACACCAATGCGGGACAACGTAAACGCTGCCCCGCTCTTTAATGTCATATAATTAAGCGTAAAGAATTTAGTCCTTAACTTCTTTAAAGTCCGCATCAACAACATCATCGCTGCTATCTTCTTCAGTGCTGGCTGCGCCGGCAGTTTCAGTTGCCGCCGCATCAGCATACATTTTCTGGGCTAATCCAGACATGGCCTCAGTCAATGTATTGGTTTTAGCTTCAATGTCAGCTTTATTATCGCTTTTAATAGCCTCTTCCAGATCTTTAACAGCCGCCTCAATGCTGGTTTTTTCTTCATCGGTGGCTTTATCACCGGCTTCCTGCAGCGTCTTTTTGGCAGTGTGAACCATGCTGTCGGCCTGGTTGCGCACCTTAATCATGGCTTCAAATTCCTGGTCGGCTTCGGCATTGGCTTCGGCATCTTGCACCATTGCTTCAATTTCTTTGTCGGACAAGCCGCTGGAAGCCTTAATCACAATGGACTGCTCCTTACCCGTGGCTTTGTCTTTAGCAGACACATTCAAAATACCGTTGGCGTCTATATCAAACGACACTTCAATTTGTGGCATACCGCGAGGTGATGGAGGAATATCCGCCAGATCAAAGCGACCAAGGGTTTTATTAGCAGAAGCCTGCTTGCGCTCACCCTGCAATACATGAACCGTCACCGCAGTCTGGTTATCGTCAGCTGTGGAGAAAATTTGTGCCGCCTTGGTGGGAATCGTGGTGTTTTTCTCAATCAGCGGGGTCATTACTCCGCCCATGGTTTCAATACCCAGGGTTAAAGGTGTCACATCCAACAATAATACATCGGTAACATCACCTGACAGTACGCCGGCCTGAATCGCTGCACCCAAGGCAACCGCTTCATCAGGGTTAACGTCTTTACGGGGTTCTCTGCCAAAGAATCCTTTAACTTTTTCCTGAACCAGAGGCATACGGGTTTGACCACCCACCAAAATCACGTCGGAAATATCACTGATTTTTAGGCCGGAATCTTTCAATGCCACTTCGCAAGGTTTCAGACTATTAGCCACAAGGTCTTCCACCAGAGACTCGAGCTTGGCACGGGTGATTTTGATATTTAAATGCTTGGGACCCGACTGGTCTGCAGTAATATAAGGAAGATTAACTTCGGTTTGTTGATTGCTGGAGAGTTCAATTTTGGCTTTTTCAGCGCCTTCTTTTAAACGCTGCAAGGCCAATGGGTCATTGTGCAAATCAATACCGCTTTCTTTTTTAAACTCTGCCGCCAGGTATTCAATCAGGCGCAAGTCAAAATCTTCACCACCGAGGAAAGTATCACCATTGGTGGCCAATACTTCAAACTGGTGCTCACCATCCACTTCAGCGATTTCAATGATGGAAATATCAAAGGTACCACCACCCAAATCGTAAACCGCTATAGTGCAATCGCCACGGTTTTTATCCATACCATAAGCCAAGGCAGCGGCGGTTGGCTCATTGATAATGCGCTTCACATCAAGCCCGGCAATACGGCCAGCATCTTTAGTAGCCTGACGCTGGGAGTCGTTGAAGTAAGCCGGCACGGTAATCACCGCCTCGGTGACAGTCTCACCCAGGTAGTCTTCCGCGGTTTTCTTCATTTTCGCCAGAACCTGAGCAGAAATTTGCGGCGGGGCCAGCTTTTTACCCTTTACTTCAACCCACGCATCGCCATTGTCGGCTTTGATGATTTTGTAAGGCACCATGGAGATGTCTTTTTGCACCACCTGGTCACTGTACTTACGTCCCACCAAACGTTTAATGGCAAACAGGGTGTTCTCCGGATTGGTTACCGCCTGCCGCTTGGCAGACTGACCTACCAGCACCTCACCATCGGCTTTATAAGCAATAATTGAAGGCGTGGTACGATCGCCTTCGCTATTTTCAATCACTTTAGGTTTGTCGCCCTCAAGAACAGCAACACAGGAGTTCGTAGTACCCAAATCTATGCCAATAATTTTACCCATTTTCTTTTTCCTCGTTTAAAACCCACGCACATGCTGCTGCCTGGGTTTTAGTGTCTTTTAATGTTTACAATCAATCTAAAAGTCTATTTAAAGGCTATAGCTTTTAGGTGGTGTCTAATGCTTGTTTTTCAAGCCTTCGCGGGGCTATTAATTTGCAAATAGTCAGCAACAAACAGTAAAACCCCTCATTTTAGTGCTAACAACCCTGGCCCGGAGCGCTAAATCAGCGCTTAAGCAGGAGCCTTGGAAACCACCACCCTGGCCGGTCTGACCAGACGACCGTTGAGGCTATAGCCTTTTTGCATCACCGCCAATACAGAGTTAGGCTCAGCGTCAGGACTTTCAACCATGGTCATTGCTTCATGGTGCTCGGGATCAAAAGGCTCACCCACAGGATCTACCACCAGTACATTGTGCTTAGCCAACACATCCAGCATCATCTTTAAGGTTAGAACACTGCCCTCGTAAAGAGCCTTCAGCGGGCCTTCCGCTTCATCAGTGTCAACAGCCTCAATGCCGCGCTCCAAACTATCCAGGGTGGGCAGCACATCAGCTACAAAACGCTCCAGGGCAAACTTGCGGGCATTGGATACCTCATTCTCAGCTCTGCGCCGGGCATTTTGCCCTTCTGCCACCGCCCTTAGCGCTATGTTTTTTTGTTCTTCTGCTTCAGCCCTGGCCTCTTCAAGCTGTTGTTTCAACAATTCAACGCTCACTTCACCATTGGACTGATCCGCAATCTCACTGCCAGGGCTTTCACCAGCCTTAGCTTGCTCATTTTGTTGCTGACTTTGCTTAGCTTCAGTCTCTGGATCTGGAGCTTGTTGATCCACCATAATATCTCTCCAGTACTTTAAATTAAAAAATCAATTGGTTAAAAACTTTCAGGCAAACAAAACCCGCCCTCCAGAGCTACGCAAACAGATAACAGCCTGCGCAAACCCGCATCGACGATCTATATGGGGATTAGTGCGCCTGATTCAAGGCCAAACCAAGAATTTTTGCGGTAATATCCACCGAGGGCACCACTGCCTGGTAGTTCATCCGAGTGGGGCCGACGACAGCAAGCACCCCCAGTACTTCGCCGCCCACGTCAAAATAAGGGGCGGCCACTACGCTACAATCCGTAAAAGCACTGCAACCCGACTCGGCACCGATAAAAATTCGCGTACCCTGGGCACCAATACAGCGATCAAGCAAATGCAAAACATCGCGTTTCTGGTTAAAAGCCTCAAAAACTTCGCGCAGTTTGCCAACGTCCTCACTGGTTTCAGCGATGTCCAGCAAATGGCGTTCACCAGAAAGTATGTAATCGGTGTGCTGCGGCTGTTCAGGATGAAAAGCTTTTTCGGCCACATCCATGGTGGTTTGCATCAGCTCACCCAGGGCGGCCTTATCTGCTTGCATTCTGGTAATCAGTTGCTGCCTGATATGAGCCAGGTCACAACCCGTAAAGACCTGATTAATGTAATTAGCCGCCTGGCGCAGTTCCACCTCAGAATATTCGCGCTCAGTGTGAATAATACGGTTTTGCACTTCTTTTTCATTGATAACCAGCACCACCAACACCCTTTGCTCAGACAACGCCAGAAATTCCACCTGCCGGAGTTTGAACTTGTTTTGCTGGGGCAGCATCACCAAACCAGCCATTTGCGTGGCTTCAACCAGCAAAGACGAGGCTGTGGCAATCAGCTCATCGCTTGACTGATGCTTGTTCAAACGCTGCTCTATAGCCACCACATCACTTAGCTTGGGGCGATCAAATACCGCCAGGTTATCGACAAAAAGCCGAAAGCCTCTTTGTGTGGGCACTCGACCTGAAGAGGTGTGGGGCGAAGCAATATAACCGCGCGCTTCAAGATCTGACATGATATTGCGCACAGTGGCCGAACTAATCCTGAGAGACGAGGCCTCAGCCAGCGTCTTTGAACTCACCGGTTGGCCATCCCTGATGTAACACTCAATCAAAGTTTTTAGTAACACTTGAGTACGTTCTAGCGTATTTTTTTTACCCATTTTTGCTTCAATACTGCTTCTTTAGTTATCTGGTTAACTTTAAAAATGTTTTTGCCTGACTGATGGAGGGTGACACGCCCCTGCATCACGCGCCTACCCTGCTGCTCGCCCTGATAACTGTCAAATCAGCAATGGTCTGTTAGTGTCTGTCTAACAGTTGCACAAGCCTGCCGTTTTACTGTTAAATTCACTCTACCAAATAAGCCTCAAGATGCAAAATACTATGCTCACGCAACTCACTGTTTCCAACTTCGCCATTGTTGAAAAGCTTGACCTGGAACTGTCCAGCGGTTTAAACATTATCACCGGCGAAACCGGCGCAGGAAAGTCGATTATTATTGATGCCCTGGGTCTGGCGCTGGGCGACCGCGCTGACCCAGGCAGCGTTCGCGAAGGCTGCGACCGAGCTGATATTATTGCTCATTTTGACTGTACAGGAAATAACCCTGCATTACAGTGGCTTAAGGCTAAAGACCTGGATGCCGACAGCGAATGCCTGCTGCGCAGAACCCTCTCCCGAGAGGGCCGATCCAAGGCTTACATCAACAGCAGCCCCTGCACCCTTCAGGACTTAAAAGAACTGGGCGAAATCCTGCTGAATATTCACGGCCAGCACGAACACCAAAGCCTGGGTCGCAAAGAAACCCATCGCGGCCTATTGGACCACTATGCGGGCCTCACGGCTCTGGCAAACACCACTGCCGAACACTACAAACAATGGCAAGTGGCCGCCCGGGAACTGCAAAACCTGGAAAACAACGCTGATGAAAAACAGGCCCGTGCCGAGCTGCTGGGCTACCAGGTGGCCGAACTCGACGAACTGAACCTGCAAGCCGGTGAGCTGGAAGCCCTGGAAGTGGAGCACAAACAACTGTGCAACTATGAATCGCTTCAGCAAACCGGGCATCAGGCGCTGAACTTGCTCAACAATGATGATAACAACAGCACTGTTAATACCTTGCTGAACCAGGCCCAGTCCCTGGTAGCACAAATGGAAACGGGCAATGACGCATTAGAAGCCATTCGTACCATGCTTGCTGAAGCCAGCATTCAGCTTGAGGAAGCTCACCACGATTTGAGCCACTACCTGGACTCACTGCAAAGCGACCCCGAACACCTGCAAGAAGTAGAGCAGCGCATGGCTCAGGTGCATCAACTGGCACGCAAGCACCGCATCCCACCCGGCCAACTGCTTGATCTGCATACTTCTCTCGCGGAAGAACTCGCCAGTATTGATAATCTTGATGAGCGTCTGCAACAGCTCAGGCAGGACACCCAAAATCTGCAACAGCAATTCCTGGAACAAGCCCAGGCATTAAGTAAAAAACGCCGCGCCACTGCCAAAAAATTCGACTCGCTAATCAGCGAGCGCATGGACCAACTGGGTATGCAGGGCGGCATTTTCCTCACCGATTTCAAAACCCTGCCCATCGACCAGGCGAATAAAAACGGTATCGACCAGGTCGAGTTTCTTGTTGCCCCAAACCAGGGGCAAGCACCCAAGCCTTTAAGCAAAGTTGCTTCCGGCGGCGAACTTTCCCGCATCAGCCTGGCCATACAGGTGATTTACGCTGAAAAAGCCGCAGTACCGACACTGATTTTTGATGAAGTGGACGTGGGCATTGGCGGCGGCACCGCCGAAGTGGTGGGTCGTTTATTAAGAACCCTGGGCAAAAAAGGTCAAGTGTTGTGCGTTACCCATTTACCCCAGGTGGCAGCACAGGGGCAGCACCATTATTTTGTCCAAAAAAACCAACAAAATAATGTCACCCACACAGACATTCGTCCGCTTGGTAATGACGAAAAAATAGTGGAAGTAGCTCGGATGTTGGGGGGCTTAAAGCTTACCGAGCAAACCCTGTCCCATGCCAGGGAAATGCTGGAACAGGCTCAGCAGCATTAACAAACTATTATTTCTGACAACTGGCACACGTGCCGTATATATAATGATTATGGTCGGTGACGATAAAGCCGTGCTTTTTGGCAATATCATGTTGGCGCTGCTCAATCACATCATCGTAAAACTCCACCACCTTGCCACACACCACACACACGATATGGTCGTGATGGTCTTCCACCCCCAGCTCAAAGACCGAATGGCCGCCGTCAAAATGATGGCGCATCACCAATCCCGCCGACTCAAACTGGGTTAGTACCCGGTAAACCGTCGCCAAACCCACGTCTTCGCCTGCTTCCAGCAAGGCCTTATACACATCTTCAGCACTCATATGCCGTTGCTTGGAAGATTCCATGGCGCTCAGAATTTTTACCCTGGGCAATGTCACTTTCAAACCGGCCTCTTTTAACCCGGCCTTACCTTTATTCTCGCTTTCTGGACTCATAACATCTCAATCCCCTTAACATGAAAGCCCTTAATCGAGTATCATCGAGGCTATAATCGTATACTAATACAAAACCATAATGGAAATGATTCTCAAATGCAAAAAGCCTTATTAAGCAGCGTGCTGATTTTAAGTTTTGTATTAACCGGCTGCAGCTACCTGCGCTTTCCTGGGGTATATAAAATCGATATTGCCCAAGGCAATATCATTAAAGAAGAAGATATCGAGAAACTCAAACCCGGCATGAGCAAACGCCAAGTACAGTATGTTTTAGGTGAGCCGCTGATACAGGACCCTTTCCATCCCGACCGCTGGGATTATTTTTACAGCTATAAACCCGGTAAAAAGCCCATTACCAAAAAACATTTCGTGGTCTATTTTGAAAACGACAAACTGGTTGATTCTCAAGGCGACTGCTGTAACGCCAAGGAACTGGAAAAAGACCTGGGGGTAAAGCCCGGCAAACCACCAAAGGAAGGTGCCGAAGTTACACCGGATGAAAACGAATACTCCAGCATCAAAAGGCCCTTGTAACAACGCTACAAGGCCTTGGTTCAACCTGCTTGCACAGCTTCCTGCTGCTTTTCAGCCTTTAGCTTTTCTGCTCTTTTCTTTCGGACTTCTTTCGGGTCTGCAATCAAAGGGCGATAAATCTCAACCCGGTCTTTCTCCCTTAATTTAACCTCTTCGGGCCTGGCAATGACTTTGCTGAAAATCCCCAACGTGGCGGTTTGCAAATCAATTTCCGGAAATTTTTCGGCAATGCCCGACTGTTTTACCGCCTCCAGGGCGTTACAGCCTGAGTCTACCATTAGAGGAATAATAAGTTGTTTTTCGGGAGTGGCATAAGCCACTTCAACCAGAATTTTTTGACTTGCTGTCATTGATATAATTATGCCTGACTGAAAACAATGCCCAATGTGGGTTTTGACTATTTTAACATACTCACCCGGCGAGCACTAAAGCTGGGCAAAACGCCTGGTTGCGTACCTGTTTGTGTACCTGGCGCCAGGAGCAGGAAACTGCTCCAGACAACCTCCCATCAAGTGGTTTCGATTTGCCCCGATTTAAGCCGCCCCCAATAGTCCTTCAACTCCCGTTTCACCACTGGCGCCAACAGGTACAGCCCGGCAATGTTCGCCAGGCTCATAGCAAAAATCATTGAATCAGAAAAGTCGATCACCGGACCAAGATCCATGGTACAGCCCAAGACAACAACGCTACAGAAAATCAACTTAAAACTCAGATCCACCACCTTGCTATGGCCAAACAAATAGGCCCAGGCCTGGGTGCCATAATAAGACCAGGAAATCAACGTAGAGAAAGCAAACAGCACCACCGCCAAAGACAGCACATAAGGAAACCATGACAAACCGGATTCAAAGGCTCTGGACGTTAACTCCACACCCCCAAGACCTTCTTCATTGGTATAAGCACCGGTAATAATAATGACCAGGGCCGTCATGGTACAAATCACCACCGTATCGATAAACGGTTCCAGCAAAGAAACAAAACCTTCGGTTACCGGCTCATGGGTTTTAACCGCAGAGTGGGCAATAGCCGCCGAACCGATGCCTGCCTCGTTGGAAAACGCTGCTCGTTTAAAACCCTGAATCATCACTCCGAGCACACCCCCGGTCACGCCTTCGGCGGAAAAAGCACCGTTAATAATCAACGAAAAGGCGTGGGGAATTTGCTCATAACTCATCACCAGAATAGTAACTGCCGCCAATAAATAAATAATGGCCATGCCGGGCACCAGGCGGGCGGCGACACTGGCAATTTCCTTAATGCCACCTATAATCACCGCCCCTACCAAAGTCGCCAGGATCAAACCAAACAACCAACCCTTGTCGGCAAAGAAACTGCCTTCACCACCCATAACATGAACCACCATGTTATAAGACTGATTAGCCTGGAATAAATTACCGCCACCAATAGCTCCGCCAACACAGCAAATGGAAAAAAATACCGCCAAAAACTTGCCTAAACCAACCAGGCCCAAGTCGGCCAGGCCCTTCGACAGATAACGCATCGGGCCACCCGACACCGTGCCATCTTCGTATTCATTCCGGTATTTAACGCCCAAAGTACATTCTGCAAACTTGGATGACATGCCCAAAAAACCGGCCAGTATCATCCAAAACGTTGCCCCTGGACCACCCACCGAAATGGCTACAGCCACACCGGCAATATTACCCAGCCCGACCGTGCCGGAAAGCGCAGTTGCCAAGGCCCTGAAATGGCTGATCTCGCCTGGATCCTTTGGATCATCATACTTGCCTCGCACCAGCTCTATAGCATGCTTAAAGCCACGAAAGTTAATAAAGCCCAGGTAAAACGTAAAAAACACCGCTCCTGCCACCAGCCATAGCACTATCAACGGCACATCCACACCCTGAAACGGCACCGTCACAAAAACCACGCTCACCACAAAATTCGTTATCGGCTGCATGGCATGCCCAATGGCCGCATCCAGGCCATCGGCTTTATGATCCGCCCAGCTCACAGCAGGCAAGATAAGCAATGTAATAAACAGATAAATTATTTTTTTCAATGTGGCCCTCATGTATTCCCTTAAGCCTTGTGATTTAGTTGTTATGGTTTTTCTTCAACCCCCAATGGGCAAGCCTGGACAAGCCAGAGCTCGCGATTTGCCGAAAGTGTAACATTTCGTTAATTTTCTAACTACTTTCCGCTATTTTGAACCCAAGCTGCGCGCCATCTCCGTGACACTCCGCACAGCCCTGTTTATAATGCCGCCATGAGCAAGCAAAACAAGTCCGTTTCCAGCAACACCATTGGCCAAAATAAAAAGGCCAGACACGAATATTTTATTGAAGATACCTTTGAAGCAGGCATTGCTTTGACAGGCTGGGAAGTGAAAAGCCTGCGTGCAGGCAAAGTGAATTTGACAGAAAGCTATGTGCTGCTGAGAAACTCCGAAGCGTTTTTATTAGGCTGCCACATTACACCACTGAAAACAGCCTCGACCCATATCCACCCCGACCCCACCCGTACCCGCAAACTCCTGCTGCATAAACAGGAGCTGTCAAAAATCTTTAGCGCCACTTCCAAAAAGGGTTACACCTGCGTAGCACTAAAACTGTACTGGAAACGCGGGCTAGCCAAATGCGAAATCGCCCTGGCCAAAGGCAAGCAAAAGCACGATAAACGCGCCACCGAAAAGGAAAAAGACTGGAATAGAGAAAAGCAGCGCCTGATCAGAGCCCGCTAATACAGCCAAATACGACAGGAACACTTTAAGCAATGATAGCAACTATAACGCCTACTGACTGGGCAGGCTTATTTGCCATACTTATTATGCTGGTGATCTTTACCAGCTACTGGCGCGCCCACAGGCGAGTGTGCAACCTGCGTAAGGATGAGTCCTTTTGGATTCGTAAAACCGAAGCCCCCTGCGACAACAAAACCAAAGTATCCATTATCATCCCCGCTCGTGATGAAGAAAATAATATCGGTCCATGCGTTGAACATGCCCTTGCCCAAACCCATAAAAATATCGAAGTAATCGTGCTCGACGACAATTCCAGTGACAACACCTCACAGATTCTCGAACAATTTAATGATCCCCGACTCAAAGTTATTCACGGTGGTGAAGAACCCCCCAAAGGCTGGCGGGGCAAACCCTGGGCCTGTCAAAGAGCAGCCAGCCAGGCAACAGGACAATGGCTAATGTTTATTGATGCCGATGTTCGTATTGCCGCGCAAACCGTTGCCGCCACGGTGGGTTACTGTGAACGTCACGCATACCAATACCTGACGGGTATGGATAAACACATTATGCGCAGCTTTGGTGAGCGCTGTATGCATGCGCACTTTCTCTTTAACCTGGGCTTTCAGCGCGACTGGCACGCAGTAAACGATCCAGACTCACCGGAATCGGTAGGCAATGGGCGTTTTATGATTTTTCGGGCCGACACCTATGCGCAAATTGGCGGCTTTAAACCCGTTGCCCATAAAGTGCTTGAAGACGAAGCCTTTGGCAAATTGATCAAAGAAAAAAAAATCCCTTATCATATCAACAGCCTTATCGATCTGGTGGAAGTGCGCATGTACACCTCCACCGGTGAAGTTTTACAGGGCTGGGTGAAAACCGTATCCGGGGCCATACTGGATGGCAACCAAGGCAAAAGCCTTGGCTGGCCTAAAGCTGGACTTGCCTCAGCTTTGCTGACCGTCAAGTTTCTGCTCTGGGATAGCTTTATTTACCTGGCTACAGCGCTGGCACTGTTATCTTACCTGCCATTATGGATATTACCTGTGAGCCTCGCGGTTATTATTTTAGACCACAGCAACCGCTGGCTGTTTGCCAAAACCCTGGGCTTAAACCCCGTTACCAACCTGGGTTACCACCTGCCCGGCCTGCTGATGGCCTTACCGCTGTACCTTTTTTCCATTTACAAAGCCACCGCAGGTACCGCAAGCTGGAAAGGGCGTCAATTGTAAAATCATCCGTTTTTAACATAAACCTGAGCATTCCGGCTTTGACTTGAACTTCTCAAATTACGGCCCCATATTTATGGTATAGTACACAAACGGGGGCGACATTGGCTTCGACGCTGGTGACGAAACTTCGGGTGCATGCCGAGAGAGGCAACGACTCTCGTAAATCAAATGATGCAACTAAAGCAATCGCAAACGACGATTCTTACGCACTAGCCGCTTAGTCGGCTAACCGCTGATACAATTTGCTTGTGGGATGTTATCAGCGGGCTAAGCACACAAGATCGCAGCAAAGCTTGCCTGGTGCGGCGCTGTTAAAACTAATCAGGATCGCTTTACACACCCTGTTTATCGGGTCGTATACGGCTAAATTAATAGATAAAACTAAGCATGTAGATCCTTAAGCGGAGTGCTGACGGACGCGGGTTCGATCCCCGCCGCCTCCACCATTTAACTATCCAAAGCAGTTTATCAACAACCAAGAACCCGCCTAAGTGCGGGTTTTTTTTCCTACGTATTGTCAGCGACTTACGTCGCTTTCAGGGTCTCGGCGCTGCCGCGCCGATCACTCCCTTTTCGGGAAATCCGTCATTCCCCGCTTCTCTTTCGCCTCAAAATTCTCCGCATTCTTACCTCCATTCTCCGGATCTCGTCCGGTGTCCTGCATTTTTTCCTGCAACCACTGTTCGGCGATCTCGTCGGCAAACTGGTTGATACTTTTCATGATTCCGTCAAACAGATCGTTGATGGCCATGGTCGGTCGCTCCTCGCTTTCGTTTATGCCCTTACTTACCGGAGAGACGGAGAAAGTGTCGGGCGGTGGCTGAATTTTTTTC
>JBECKY010000121.1:0-37871 GCA_040235475.1 Pseudomonadales bacterium | reverse complement strand
CCATTATCTACGCCTAACATTCCAAGGTGTATTTCCCGCAACTGCTCTAATAGTATTGAGGTTTTATAAGGTCCATAATTTACACTTTCCAAGCCTTTTTTCAAACCAGCTATTAACTCCGGTATCTTGTAAAGCAGGCTTGCTCGTTGTGTTACATTTTTATCCAGACCTACGCTCCAAAGAAGCAGCTTAACAACAGCTACAGAGGAAACCCACTCATCACTGTTTTCCCCGTTAACGTCAAGAGTATGGAGCATGTATTCAGTCCAGGCTTCTTTGAGCATGCCTGCCAATATGCCAGGCAAAACCTTATCACCCACAATTGTATCAATGGTATCTTTAACCAGCTGCCGATTATTTTCCTGGGATGAGATGCACTGGGCAGATTTATTATTCATAGGGCCTGGACGTTTAGATGCTAATTTAGTTATTCCCTCAGCTACTCCCCTCACCAAGCTGCGCATAGGGAATGATTGCACGGGTGAACTATCCAATGCCTTAAAGTATAAATTTTTTTATTTACCTTTACTTATAGCGTCATTGTATATTAGAAAAGATTCACAGAGCAGATTAGATAATTCAGCCCTGGAGCACATTTTTTGATCATCGATACACTAAAGCTTTAACTGTATAATTATTTAAAAAAGCCCTTTAATGCCTAAGCGTCTGATAACCATGCCATAAAGACTAAGGTTAACCAGTTCAACTTTTTTGTTACGATACCGTTAGATAATGACTGATATCAATGTGCCATTAATTAACTCCTCAGCTCTTTTGCGTCTTAGCCCCTTATGTTTAGGACATCAGCTTATGCATAACGAAGATCCTTCGGAATCTCAACAAAAAACCGGAAAATGGATGCTGATTATTTCCTGGATTTGTGCTTTGGCAATTTTAACTATGTTTTTTCAAAACTGGGAAGCTAAACAAAGCAATCCCAATCAGCAGGTTAATTCAACATTGAACGAGGGTAATATTGTTGAAGTGTATTTAACGCGTAATAAATGGGGGCACTATGTTTTCAATGGCGAAATAAATGGCCAATCAGCAGAGTTTTTAGTGGATACCGGAGCCTCTGAGGTTTCAGTGCCTGAAAGTATCGCTGAAGATCTCAACTTGATCCCAGGAGCAGCTTTGCAGCGCTATACCGCTAACGGTATGATTACCGTTTATGCAAGCAGAATTCCCCACCTTAGCATAGGAGACATTCATCTCTATGATGTATTTGCAACCATCAACCCTCATATGAACGAGCCTCAGGTCTTGCTTGGTATGAGTGCTCTAAAACAGGTAGAATTCAACCAAAGAGGAGAGACCCTGTTATTAAGGCAATATCGATAAACAACTTGCGAAAAATGCAAAGGAGCCTTTGCCATGAATTCCAGACCTGGTCAATAACAAGATGATTGAATTATCAAACTTTAAAGCTGAAATTAAAAAAAACGTAGCCGACGCCCTGCAAGAGGATATTCGTACTGGCGATATAACAGCGGCGCTTATTCCTACCAACGAAACTTGTACCGCAACCGTCATCACCAGGGAACACGCCATTTTATGCGGCACTGCCTGGGCTGCTGAAGCATTTTATCAAGTTGACAGCTCCCTGAACCTGGAGTGGCATTTTTCTGATGGCGATGCTCTAGATCCAAACGATCAACTGCTTACTGTTTCAGGTTCAGCGCGAGCAATTTTAACCGCAGAAAGAACTGTACTTAATTTTCTACAAACACTTTCTGGAACGGCAACCCGATGTAATCATTATGCAGGCTTAACCAAAAATCTTAAGGTTAAATTGCTGGATACTCGCAAAACAATTCCAGGGCTACGCCTGGCACAAAAGTATGCAGTAAGCTGTGGTGGCTGCTTTAATCACCGCATGGGTTTATACGATGCTTTTTTAATTAAGGAAAATCATATCAAAGCGTGTGGAAGTATTAGCAATGCTATCAGCACCGCAAAAAAAAACCATCCGGATAAACCGATTGAGGTGGAAGTAGAAAGCCTCGCTCAATTGCAAGAAGCAATTGCAGCTGAGTGCGATACGGTTATGCTGGATAATTTTTCCCTTGAAGAGATGCGTCTTGCGGTTAAGCTGGCAAAAAATATTATCAAACTTGAAGCCTCCGGTGGCATAGATGATACCAGTTTACTGGAAATTGCCCACACCGGCGTAGACTATATTTCCATGGGCACGTTGACCAAATCACTTGAAGCGATAGACCTTTCCCTAAGAATACAGGGCCGCTTGATAAAAGATTTTTAATTTGGAGAATTTACTTGCATCAATATGATTACGACTTATTTGTTATTGGCGCAGGATCAGGCGGCGTGCGTGCCAGCAGAATGGCGGCACAATACGGTGCCAGGGTAGCCATTGCTGAAAACAAGCAGCTGGGTGGCACCTGCGTTAATGTTGGCTGCGTACCCAAAAAATTATTTGTTTATGCCGCACATTACAGCGATGAAATCTCCTGGGCAGAAGGCTTTGGTTGGACAACCAGCGCGCCTGTTTTTAATTGGAACATACTCAAAAACAATAAGAATGCTGAAATTTCCAGGCTTAATGCCATTTACGGCCAGATATTGGCGTCATCCAATGTTGATATTATTTATGGCGATGCGCGCATTGTTGAAGCGCACAAAATTGTTGTTGATAATAAGACATATTCTTGTGACAAAATATTGATTGCCACTGGAGGCAAACCTTTTATACCGGAGTTCCCTGGCAAAGAATTAGCTATAAGCTCTGATGAAGTTTTCCATATGGACAACTTTCCGCGCAAAGTTGTCGTTGTAGGTGGTGGCTACATTGCTGTCGAGTTTGCTGGAATTTTTAATGGTTTAGGCGTTGAAACCCATCTGATTTATCGCGGTCCATTATTTTTAAGGGGGTTCGATCTTGATGTGCGGGGATTTGTCGCTGAAGAACTTACTAAAAAGGGCATACATTTGCACTTTAATACCGAAGTATTGCGTATAGACAAGCTCAACGATGGTTCCTTGAGTATTGTGCTCAGTGATAATACCTCGCTAGTGGTTGAGACTGCACTCTACGCCACTGGGCGCAAACCACTGACGGATAATCTTGGTTTAGAAACCATCAATGTACACCTGAATAAGGATCAGGCTATTTCCGTTAACGAGCACTTTCAGACCAGCCAGGCCAACGTTTATGCCCTTGGTGATGTCACTGATAATATTCAATTAACACCCGTTGCCATTGCTGAAGCCATGGCTTTTAGTAATCACCTTTACGGCGACAAAACCTTTAACCTTGATTACCAAAACATACCAACCGCGGTTTTTTGCCAACCCAATATTGCAACGGTTGGCTTGACTGAAGAGCAAGCTCAAGCGCAACATCCAAATATTGATATTTACAAATCCAGCTTCTCTCCAATGAAACATTCACTTTCAGGAGCAACGGAAAAAACCTTAATGAAGGTTGTGGTCAATCAAGACAATGATCAAGTACTGGGGATGCACATGGTTGGCGCTGAAGCTGGCGAGATTATTCAAGGCATGGCTGTGGCTATGAAATTGGGACTTACAAAAAGCGCTCTCGATTCAACTATAGGCATACATCCAACAGCAGCCGAGGAGTTTGTTACCCTACGCAAGCCTGTGCCCAGGAGTTCTGATTAATGCTTGTCTAATACATCACAATAATTGCAAACTCAATCACATTTGGCTCATAAAAATTCGTACCCTGATCCGATATGCTACGCATTTATAGTTATATTTATCTTAGCGGTGTAAATTTATAGTCCTATCATATAAATAATGAGATAAACCGTAATAAATGCTTATTAATCGCTTACTTTCGCCGATCTAGAGATATAAATAAACACAACAAGGTGAATTTTTCGTAAGTTATTTAAAAAAATAACCATTCAATGTATTTGCTTCTAAAAATATTATGGCAACAACAAACACCCTCACATCTTTAAGCGGCCTGGCAAAGCGCCTGGTACAAGACAATGTCATCGATGAACAGACTGCGAAAACTGCCGTTGCCGAAGCACGTAGAGAAAAAACCTTACTCGTTAGCTACCTAGTGCAAAAAAAACTCGCAAACCCTGCTGTTATTGCTCGCGCTGCATCTCAGGAATTTGGTATACCGGTCTTTGATTTGGCCGCCTTCGACAAAGATTCTATGCCTCAGGATCTTATTAAAGACAAATTGATTCGTCAGCACCATATTTTACCGCTTATGCACCGGGGTAACAGGTTATATATCGCTATTTCTGACCCCACTAATTTACAAGCCCTGGATGAAGTTAAGTTCCATACCGGCATCACCACTGAATCCATTATCGCCGAAGAAGACAAACTGACCGAAGCTATTGAGAAATTTCTTGATCAGCAGCAATCAGATTCATTTTCTAATCTTGAAGAAGATGTTGATCTGGATTTTGAAGACACTCAGAGCAAAGATGATGATGACGGAAGTGCTGGTGCTGATGACGCCCCCATCGTCAAATTCGTGAATAAAATCCTACTTGACGCTATCAAAATAGGTGCTTCGGATATACATTTTGAACCCTATGAAAAAACCTACCGTATTCGTTATCGGGCCGATGGTATTTTGCAGGAGGTCGCCAAACCGCCTGTTAATCTGGCCTCAAGGTTAGCGGCACGTTTAAAAGTCATGTCACAGATGGATATTTCCGAACGTCGTATCCCTCAGGATGGCCGGATAAAACTTAAAATATCCAAAACCAGGGCCATTGATTTTCGGGTAAACACTCTTCCCACTTTGTGGGGTGAGAAAATTGTACTGCGAATTCTTGACCCTGAAAGCGCAAAACTGGGCATCGACATGCTCGGCTATGAAGAGCATCAAAAGGCCATGTTTTTGGAAGCCCTGCATAAACCTCAGGGCATGGTTCTGGTAACAGGCCCAACCGGTAGTGGCAAAACCGTATCACTGTACACGGGGCTTAATATTTTAAACTCACCCGAGCGCAATATCTCTACCGCTGAAGACCCCGTGGAAATTAACCTGGAAGGTATTAACCAGGTGAACGTTAATAACAAGGTTGGCCTCAACTTTGGCCTGGCCCTGCGATCCTTCTTAAGGCAGGACCCTGACATTGTGATGGTGGGGGAAATACGGGACCTTGAAACGGCCGAAATTGCCGTTAAAGCTGCCCAAACCGGTCACTTAGTGCTCTCCACACTTCATACTAACAGCGCACCGGAAACTCTAACCCGATTACGAAACATGGGCGTGCCCTCTTTCAATATCGCCACCTCTGTGTCCCTTATTATTGCACAACGCCTGGCCAGACGCTTATGCAATACATGCAAAAAGCAACTCGATATTCCCAAGGAAGCCTTATTGGAAGAAGGCTTTAAGGAAGCCGAGATACCCGAGCTAAAAATTTTTGGCCCCCGCGGTTGTGACAAATGCAATGGCGGTTACAAAGGCCGTGTTGGTATTTATGAAGTGGTTAAAATTACTGATGCCATTGGTCGTATTATTATGGAGGATGGCAATTCAATTCAAATTGCCGACCAATGCAGAAAAGAAGGCTTCAATGATTTAAGAGCTTCAGGTCTGGAAAAAGTCAAACAGGGCGTTACCAGTCTGGCAGAGATTGATCGAGTCACCACGGGACATTAACCGAGAAAGCAAAATCGCAACAGCAGGTCACTATCATGGCAGCAGCAAAAAGCGCAATCCAGCAATTTGAATGGCAAGGGGTTGATAAGCAGGGCAATAAGAAGAAAGGTGAAATATCCGGATCCAGCCTGGCCCTGGCAAAAGCAGAACTGCGTAAACAGGGCATTATGCCGGGCAAAATTCGCAAAAAGGCCAAGCCACTTTTTGGTATGGGCGGACCACGCAAGAAAAAAATTACCCCAGGCGATATTGCCATTTTTGCTCGTCAACTGGCTACCATGATGAAAGCCGGGGTGCCGCTGGTACAATCTTTTGACATTGTTGCCGAAGGCCTGGAAAACCCGTCCATGCGTGAGCTGGTACTTGGTATCAAAAACAGTATCGAAGGCGGTAATAATCTCGCCAACTCCCTAAGGGCCTACCCACAATATTTTGATGATCTGTTTTGCAACCTGGTGGATGCCGGTGAGCAATCGGGCGCCCTGGAAACCATGCTTGATCGCATTGCCACCTACAAGGAAAAAACCGAAGCCTTAAAAGCCAAAATTAAAAAGGCCATGAATTACCCCATTGGGGTTGTCTGCGTAGCTGTTATTGTAACCGGCATTTTGCTGGTTAAAGTGGTGCCTACCTTTGAAGAGCTTTTTTCAGGATTTGGCGCCGACTTACCTGCCTTCACTCGCCTGGTGATCGATATTTCGGAAGTAGTACAAGCCTGGTGGTTCGTTGCTATTATTATTGTCTTTGTTGCGATTTACGCGTTTAAACAGGCCAAACTCAAATCCAAAAAATTTGCCCAGTCCATCGATCGCCTGGTACTTAAATTACCCCTGATATCACCCATCTTAAACAAAGCTGTAGTAGCTCGTTATGCTAGAACTCTTTCTACCACTTTTGCTGCGGGTGTTCCTTTGGTTGAAGCTCTGGAGTCCGTTGCAGGGGCAACCGGTAACTATGTCTATCAAACTGCTGTGCTGCAAATCAGAGACGATGTTTCCACCGGCACGCAGCTCAACTACTCAATGAAATCCGTTAATTTATTTCCATCAATGGCCATACAGATGGTTGCCATTGGGGAAGAATCCGGCGCTTTGGATACCATGCTGGATAAAGTGGCGACCTACTTTGAAGAAGAAGTGGATAACGCTGTGGATGGATTAACGGCCTTAATGGAGCCGCTGATTATGTCTGTGCTTGGGGTACTGGTAGGCGGCCTGATGATCGCCATGTACTTACCTATTTTCCAAATGGGCCAGGTTGTTTAAAACACCTTAACTTTATCAAAGCTTACAAGCAACCTACCTCAACTGTATAAGTTTCTCATGCAACTTTTAAACTTTTTTGTCCAAAACCCTTTAGTATTTACCTTACTTTCAGCTGTACTTGGCTTGATGATCGGCAGCTTCCTAAATGTGCTTATTTACCGTTTGCCAAAAATGATGGAGCTGGAATGGACTGAACAATGTCAGCTGCTGCTTGAAGAGGGCAAAGAAGAAAATCAACAAAACAGTAATGCGCCGGGCTCTGCACCCCTGAGCATAACTACCGAGAAAGCCCGTTTTAACTTGCTTGTCCCCAATTCCCACTGCCCCCAGTGCAAACAAGAGATTAAACCCTGGCAAAATATTCCCGTAATTAGCTTTTTATTGCTCAAGGGACGTTGCAGCCAATGTCAAAGCAAAATATCCCTCAGGTACCCTGGAGTCGAACTGATTACCGGCCTACTGTCTGCAGTAGTAGCTTATATGCTTGGCCCAAGCTGGTCCTGTCTTGCAGTGCTCTTTTTGACTTGGGCGCTGATTGCTCTAACGCTGATTGATTTTGACCATATGCTGCTGCCCGACGAAATTACGCTGTTATTTTTGTGGGTCGGCTTAATAGCCAATATAAACGGCTTGTTCGTCCCCCTGGATCAGGCAGTATTGGGTGCCATTATAGGTTATATGTCGCTGTGGAGTTTTTACTGGTTGTTTAAACTTATCACTGGCAAGGAAGGCATGGGCTATGGTGATTTTAAGCTCTTGGCCATGCTTGGCGCCTGGATGGGCTGGCAATTACTGCCGCTGATTATTGTACTGTCTTCAATCGTCGGAGCCTTGGTGGGAGTTTCCCTCATTATTTTCAAGGGCCAGGACAAGCAGATACCCATCCCTTTTGGCCCCTATCTTGCAGCTGCTGGCTGGATTGCAATACTCTGGGGTGAAACCATTATGGCATTTTATCTTTCTGCTAACGGGTTATAATACCTTTCCTTTAAGCGTTGCAGGATCTAGGTATGTTAATCATCGGACTCACTGGCGGCATCGGCAGTGGTAAGACCCTCGTTTCAGATTATTTTAAGTCTTTGGGCATTACTGTTGTCGATGCCGATGTGGTATCCCGGCAAGTGGTTGAACCGGGAAGCGAAGCCCTGCAAAAAATTGCTGCCCACTTTGGTGAGCACATCCTAAACGCAGATGGCAGCTTAAACCGCCGAGCTTTAAGGGATATTATTTTCAATAACCCGGAGCACAAACACTGGCTGGAAAACCTCCTGCACCCATTGATTGGCTTGGAAACAGCCCGGCAATTACAAGCCAGTCAGTCTGCTTACACTGTTTTTGTCTCACCACTGCTGATAGAAATTGGACAATACAAAATGACCAATAGAATATTAGTGGTGGATACACCAGAAGCCTTGCAGATAACAAGAACCAGTCAAAGAGATAATACCAGCGCGAAAGATGTCCAGGCTATTATAGACACCCAGTCAAGCCGACAAAAACGCCTTGACATGGCAGATGATGTTATTTTAAATGATAGCGATATCGATTCATTGCACCACAAAATCGATAACTTGCACCAACAATACTTGGCTCTTGCACGTAGCTAAAGCATCAATCGCAAGGCGTTACCACAAATAGTAATACAAAAAATACAGCTTATGAAGAAATCAACCCAAGACACCATTACTGACAAAACCACAGCCATTGCGGCCATTGTAAAGTGCCCGCAATGCAAGGCCTCTGTTGCCTGGAGTCAATCGAATAAGTATCGCCCCTTTTGCTCACAGCGTTGCAAGCTATTGGATCTAGGTGCCTGGGCTGGAGAAGGTCACCGAATTGAGGGCGAAGCTCTTGAACCTGTCTATAACTACGATGACGAAATCAATTCTGTAGATTAATAGGCTGTACTGCTGCATCATGAACTTGAAAGAGGCGGTATAAGTTTTACGGCATTTGTAGTCAATACCACAGCCCGCGGATAGCCGCCACCCCCTGTCCTCCCGCATCAAACACCTCTGCCAGGTCATCGCTGACCAGACCTCCCAAGGCATAAACCGGTTTTTTACAATCCGCAACCAATGCCTTAAACGTATCCAGGCCCATGGGCTTCATCCCAGGATGGGTAGTCGTTGGCTTTACCGGTGACAGGGTAATAAAATCGGCACCAATCAGCTGAGCATGCCGAACTTCAGCAAGATTATGGCAGGATGCACTCAATAGAATATTTTTATCAACGGGCCGATGCTGACAACTGAGTAAATGCTCAGTGCTAAGATGCAAAGCAACAGTCTTTATTTTGTCCACGTAGGCTTGAAAAACATCGGGACTGGTATTTAAAACCAATCGCGCCTTGTAGGCAGCGGTCAGTTTTTCAAGTTGCTGTGCGCATGCAAAATATTGTTCTGCCGTTAAATTTTTTGCGCGAAACTGAACCAGTCGAACACCACGCTTTAATGCACTTTCTAATTTAACGCTATACTCATGCCAATACTCAAGATCAGGCTCAGGGCTTATCAAATAAAACTCTGGCAGGTTTAAAGCAGTAATAATAGGCTGGTTTGCCACAGGGAACTTTCTTTTGTTTAGTTCGCCAAGCGGCACCCATGCAATCGTCTGGCCTTCATAGCCGCAAGGCCTGCCTTCGAAATGATGCACTAACCAAACATCAAGCAATACTTTTTTATCACCATAATCGTGACTAACACTGATCAAGGGCCTTTCAGGTTTGATGGTAATATCCAGCTCTTCCTTAAGCTCCCGTTCCAAAGCCTGAGTCACTGACTCCCCAGGCTCTAACTTCCCCCCAGGAAATTCCCAAAGCCCACCCTGGTGCAAATGTTCCGGCCGTTTGGCAATCAGCACTTGGCCATCTACAACAATAACCGCAACAGCCACATGCACAAAATCATTCACGCGCATACCTTACTACTGGAAAAAAGCTACTGCCGATAAAATATTTCGCTTCCTTTACAATACTCATCAATTAATACAGGCTCTTTTAACTGCGATAATCAGCATTGATATTGACATACTCATTGGAAAGGTCGGTGGTCCAGACCTGCTCAGCAACCTCGCCGGCATTGAGATTAATCTGTATGGTAATGTTGTCTCGTTGCATCACTCTAGAGCCATCGGCCTCGGTGTATTGCGGGTCAACTCCACCTGACTTTACAATTTGCACCTCATCCAAAAAAATATCAATTTCAGCAACATCAAGATCCTGCACCGGCGCCCGGCCTACGGCCGCCAGGATTCTCCCCCAGTTTGGATCCGAGGCAAAAAAAGCCGTTTTCACCAGGGGCGAATGAGCTACGGTATAAGCTATTGCAAGGCAGTCTTCACGGCATTGACCACCACGCACATCAATGGTAATAAATTTTGTCGCGCCTTCCCCATCCATTACAATAGCACGCGCTAATTGACTGCAGACAGTTTCAACAGCATGATAAAAAATCTCATAAGTTGCTTTGTTTTGCTTCGAAATTACAACACCACTTTTCCCGGTAGCACTTAACATGCAACAATCATTGGTGGAGGTATCGCCATCAATGGTAATGCGGTTAAAAGAAGTGTTAAGGGTTTGATTGAGAATTTCCTGCAATAGCGCAGTATCCACTTTGGCATCGCAAGCAATAAAAGCAAGCATGGTTGCCATGTCGGGCCGAATCATACCGGCACCTTTTGCTATACCGGTAATACTTACAATCTCGCCTTCTATCTCAACTTGCACTGATACCGCCTTCGGCCGGGTATCGGTGGTCATTATGCCTTCTGCAGCCTCTGCCCACTGCGTTGCTGACAAATTTTCAAGCGCCTTCGGCAAAGCCTTTATAATTACCTCAACAGGTAACTTCTCGCCAATCACACCGGTGGAAAAAGGCAGGACATTTTCGACTTTGACATTACCAAGCATTGCCAAATGCTCACAACAGACCAGGGCATCCTGCAAACCCTGCTGCCCCGTCCCGGCATTGGCATTACCGGTATTAACTATAAAATAAGCTGGACTCGAATGGCTGATGTGTTTTTTGCTCAAGATAACAGGCGCCGCACAAAAGCGATTACGGGTAAAAACCCCCACCGTATTAGAACCTTCAGCGAGTTCAAAAATAACCAGATCTTTGCGACCCTGATATCGAATGCCCGCGGCCACTGAACTCAGTTTGATCCCTGCTACGGGATAAAGGTACTCAAGCTTATCATTTTTTGTCATCATGGCTATTTCATCACCTGGCAATATGAATGGTTTAAGGAATGGCCCTTGAGAAAATACTGACTGGAGAGGCCTATACATGCCATGCTATAGGCTTGAAGTTTTCAGTTGCTGTTCACCCAAGGCGGAACGAGTCAACACGCTTATGCCGATCTAAACGAGTTATCCTTCAAACAGCAATTCTTCCATGGCACTGTTTATATTTTTTCCCCGACCCACAAGGGCAAGGTTCATTACGACCAACCTTTTTATCCTTTCTGACAAAAGGCATTTGGCCATCAGTGGTTGGTCTGACTCCTTTTTCATCAGCTGTAGCACCCGCCAACGCAGATGCCTCGCTATGGGTGAACTGCATTTGACCAGCCTGTGCCTTTTTGCGTTGCTGTTCCAGCTCATCAACTTCTTCCTGACGCCTGATTTCCACGCTGGATAAAATCGTAATCACTTCCATTTGTATCGAGTTCAACATCGCTTCAAACAATTCAAATGCTTCACGCTTGTATTCTTGCTTGGGGTTTTTTTGCGCATAACCACGCAAATGAATCCCCTGGCGCAAATGATCCATATTTGCCAGATGCTCTTTCCAATGTCGATCCAGCACTTCCAGCATCACTTGTTTTTCAAGCTGGCGCATGACTTCGGCGCCTACTGAATTTTCTTTTTCTGCGTAAGCTGCATCCACGCTGTCAATGATTTTTCCTCGCAGGCCGTCTTCGTCCAAAGTATCGTCTTCATCCAACCATTTTTGCAAGGGCAAAGCTAATCTGAAGTCACCCTCCAGCGCTGTTTCCAGACCTTCGACATCCCATTGCTCATCGATACTGCCTGGCGCTATATAAGTATCGATAAAATTATGAACGACATCTTCCCTGATCGCTTCAATATTTTCCGAGATGTCTTCTTCTTCGAGAATTTCGTTGCGTTGCTGATAAATGACCCGCCGTTGATCATTCGCCACATCGTCATATTCAAGTAGCGATTTGCGAATATCAAAGTTTCTACCCTCAACCTTTCGTTGCGCATTTTCTATAGATCGGCTTACCCAGCGATGCTCGATGGCTTCACCCCGTTCCATGCCCAGGGTTTGCATTAAGCCTTTGACTCTGTCTGATGCAAAAATACGCATCAGGTTATCTTCCATGGACAGGTAAAACCTTGACTCGCCAGGGTCACCCTGGCGGCCAGAGCGCCCTCGCAGCTGGTTATCAATACGCCTTGATTCGTGCCGCTCAGTACCAATAATGTGCAAGCCCCCGGCGTCCAGAACCTGCTGATGTCGTTTCTGCCAGTTGGATTTTATTTCTGCTATTTTAGCTTCATCAGGGCTTTCAAGCTGCTTAACTTCTTCTTCCCAGTTTCCGCCCAATACAATATCTGTACCTCGGCCGGCCATGTTGGTGGCAATGGTTATCGTGCCGGGGCAACCAGCCTGCGCAATAATCTGCGCCTCTTTTTCATGCTGTTTGGCATTCAGCACTTGATGCTGAATTTTTTTCTTGTTGAGCACCGCAGATAAATGCTCTGATGTTTCAATAGAAGCTGTACCCACCAAGACAGGGGAGCCCTTTTCAATACTATGCTCAATATCCTCGACTATGGCCTCATATTTTTCTTCTGTGCTCATATAGATCAGGTCATTATGATCAATCCTGATCATTGGCTTATGGGTTGGAATAACCACTACGTCAAGCCCATAAATCTGTCTGAACTCATAGGCTTCGGTATCCGCTGTCCCGGTCATGCCTGACAGTTTTTTATACAAGCGAAAGTAGTTCTGAAAAGTAGTTGAAGCCAAGGTTTGGCTCTCATTTTTGATATTGACACCTTCTTTAGCTTCAACCGCCTGGTGAATACCCTCGGACCAGCGCCGCCCGGGCATGGTGCGCCCGGTATGTTCATCAACAATGATAATTTCATTATTTTGTACAATGTATTCCACATCGCGCTGAAACAGTATATGGGCTTTGAGGGCTGCGTGCAGGTGATGAAACAAGCTTAAATTAACGGGCGCGTATAGGCTTTCACCAGCTTCCAATAAGCCTTCTTCAACCAGTAATTGCTCAACAAATTCATGACCCAACTCCGTTAGCTCAATATTTCTTTGTTTTTCATCAACGGTATAATGGCCGGTATCCTCACCACGATCCTGCAGACTTTCAACGTATTCCTGACGTTTAAGTTTGGGAATTAATTTATTGATACGGCGATAGGTTTCGGAGCTGTCGTCACTGGGTCCGGAAATGATCAAGGGGGTACGCGCCTCGTCGATCAAAATTGAATCGACCTCATCGACGATAGCAAAGTTCAAGCCTCTTTGGTAACGCATATCCTTTGAGAACGCCATATTGTCGCGAAGATAATCGAAACCAAACTCATTATTGGTTCCATAGGTAATATCAGCTTCATAGGCTTGCTGCTTGGCACGGGAATCTTGCGCGGAAACAATAACCCCAACACTCAAACCTAAAAACTCATACAGCGGCTTCATCCAGTCAGCGTCGCGCTGGGCTAAATAATCATTTACCGTGACAATATGAACGCCGCCACCTGGCAAGGCGTTCAAATACGCGGCCAAGGTTGCCATCAGGGTTTTACCTTCGCCGGTACGCATTTCGGCGATCCGCCCCTGATTCAAGGTCATCGCACCAATCAGCTGCACATCATAATGACGCAAACCCATAACACGCTTCGAGGCTTCCCTGACAACGGCAAACGCTTCTGGCAGGAGTTGTTCAAGGCCTTCGCCTTTATCAAGGCGCTGCCTAAATTCCTGGGTTTTTGCTTGTAACACATCGTCAGAAAGGTTTTGGTATTCTTCTTCCAGGGCATTAATAGCTTTGACTGCCTTGGCCATTTTTTTTAGCTCACGCTCATTTTTAGAGCCAAAAAATTTCTTAGCAATTGATCCAATCATACTTTTCTACTTGTGGCTTTGCTTGTTAGCTAGATTCTTAGAGTCGCTCATTCTACCTCGAATGATAGCGTAGAATAAGAGGCTAATCACAGTAAAGCCATAAAAGAGAAAATTAATCGAGGGGCGGGGGAGGAAAGAGTTTAGCGACTTGCGCGATTGATATATTTGGCCGGATTTTCGGCACGACCATTTTTATAAACTTCGAAATGCACATGGGGACCCGTTGATCGTCCGGTGCTGCCCATTTTGGCAATAACGTGGCCTTTGTGAACAATTTCACCAACCTGTACCAGGTTTTCCTTATTATGCCCATAGCGGGTTACATAACCACCACCGTGGTTGATTTCGACCATTTCCCCGTAACCATGGTGATCTCCGGACCAAGTCACAACGCCTGCAGCTACAGCAACCACGCTCGAATTTTCCTTACCAGCAAAATCCACACCTTTATGCCAGGCCAAGCGCCCGGTAAAAGGATCCGAACGACGGCCATAACGTGATGACATCCACCCCCATTCAACAGGTCTGCCCGCCAGAAATACATCTTTTTTAAGCTTGCGATTAGCAATCAGACTGCCAAGCACTTCCAGCTGCACTTCTTTTTGCTCTAACTCCTCACCTAACTTACCGAGCGCGGCCAGAAAATCCGGTTTCTCGTAGGCTTCACCTAAATCAAAGCTTTCCGGGCCACCAACAGCTGGGCTTTCACTAAAATCAAACTCCCCTTTACTCAGCTTTGCCAACTCGGAAATATGTTCTCCGAGCGCATCCAAACGCAATAACCTGGCCTGCATTTGCGCCATTTTCACGGTCAGGGCTGCCAGTTGGCCTTCAGCATCATTAGTAAAGTCTCTTACGCCTTGTTGTTGCTGATCGAGAGATTCCTGCCATTGATCGACAATGCCAGAAGATAAAATGGGGGGGTTAAGCCATGCGCTTAAAAAATAACTGCCCACACCGAGCGCAACAGGCATAAAGAACAAGAACATGGATAGAATGATCAGATTAGGCCATGTAACAGGCAATGAACGTGTCTGGCCACGGCTGGAATTTAAAAGAATAATATTCATTAACAGGCTTCTACCTACATTATTTGCTACAATTCTAACCACTGATGACATTAATCACATTGCAACAGTCAACCAACTCTGGTTTTGATAACTGGATCAAAGTGTTAAGTCAAAACTGACTCACTTAAACATCACAGCACATTAATCCATCAAATAGTTATCAAAACATCACATTTTAAATCTACGCTTTGACTGTTAACTATAACATTTTAATAAATTACTCTTCAGAGTATCGGATAGAATGCGCAATTTTACAGACTTAATGACCAGTAACAAGCAGTTATGCCAACTTCGTAACGAAACCAGACGCTTTCGAAAAGTTGAGTCTTATTTATACCAGGTTTTGCCTGTTTATTTAGTTGCGCATACGGGTCTGCTAAGCTATGAAAACGACATTCTGGTGATTCAGGCAGATAATAGTACTTGGGCCGGGAAGATCAGGTTTTTTCTTCCACAATTGACTAGGGATCTCAAAAAAATAAACTTTTTCAAGGACTTAATTGCAGTTAAAGTCAAAACCAAGCCAAGGTATCAACCTGTTTATACCGCCAAAAAAGCTAATCGCAAAACCTTGTCAGCTAATGCGAAAGGTTCTCTTCTTGAGACAGCGGAAGCGATTCAGGATCCTTCATTACAAGACGCGCTACGTAGACTGGCAAGCCACTGATTTTTGCCCCGCCTACTCTGCAGCAAGAACAGGCCTCATGTATGAAATAGGGGCCGTGTCATTATCCTCGAAAGTCACCAGTTCCCAGGCATCTTTCTGCTCAATGAGCTTTCTTAGCAACACATTATTCAATGCATGGCCAGATTTATGGCCATGAAACTCACCAATCAAGCTATGTCCCAATAGGTAAAGATCGCCAATAGCATCAAGCATTTTGTGTTTTACAAACTCATCTTCGTAGCGTAACCCGTCTTCATTAAGAATATGGTAATCGTCAACGACAATGGCATTGTCAACACTCCCTCCCAAAGCCAGGTTTTGGGCTCGCAAGCCTTCAAAGTCACGCATGAAGCCAAACGTTCGGGCGCGGCTTACCTCCTTAACAAAAGACGTACTTGAGAAATCAATACAGGCCGTTTGGGCACGGCTTTTAAACACCGGGTGATCAAATAGAATGGTAAATGAGACTTTAAAACCATCAAAAACTTTAAAAACAGCAGACTTATCGCCATCAACCACTTTTACTTCTTTTTTAATGCGAATAAATTTTTTCGCTGCATTCTGCTCTTGAATACCTGCAGATTGAAGCAGAAAAACAAAGGGGCCAGAACTGCCATCCATAATAGGTACTTCAGCAGCGGTTAGGTCGACATAGGCATTATCGATCCCTAAACCCGCCATTGCGGATAATAAGTGTTCTACCGTGGACACGCGAACCTGGTCTTTAATCAATGTAGATGACAAGGTGGTATCACCAACATTTTCAGCACTGGCTAAAATCTCCACAACAGGGTCAAGATCCACGCGGCGAAAAATAATACCGGTATCTACTGGCGCGGGCAGCAGGGTCAAGTAGACTTTTTCCCCGGTATGCAGGCCAATGCCTGTAGCCCTGATAGTATTTTTAAGTGTACGCTGTTTTATCATAACTAATTCAATAAATTTCTGGCAACGACGACATGGCCACTCACAGATAACCTGTGGTGAAATGCTGAGTGAGAACCTGACGAATATTAACAGAACCTTGTTTGCATACCAACCAGCTATCTCTCAAGATCCTGAGATCATCACAAATTATTGCATAACCAGTCCGCTTAATTTACTGCCGATCACAAGCTGGCGAAATTAATATTAAACAAATACTTAATGCCAGTTCCAATTAAGGCTCTAATCAGCTTGGCGACGTAGAAATGCCGGGATATCCAAATAATCAAGATCTTCCGATGCTTTCCCTACCGCTACGGAGGACTGTGAACGATTTCTTAAAACCGTCGGACGATCCAACCTGCCATAATCTGCGCCTGCTTCTACTTTGTTATTCGCTTGAGTAGCATTTCCAACCAGCCTCACAGCACTACCTTCTACCTCTCCCAAACCGGTGGCTACAACAGTTACTTTTAGATCGTCTTTCAGCTCACTGTCTATAACCGTTCCCACTACAACCGTGGCATTATCTGCCGCGAACTCTTCAATGGTATTACCCACTTCAGCAAACTCTCCCAGACTCAGGTCTTCACCAGCGGTAATATTAACCAAGATACCCCTTGCCCCCTGAAGATCAACATCCTCCAGCAAAGGGCTGCGTATTGCCGCCTCAGCGGCTTCCCTGGCCCGATTAACACCTCGCGCACGACCTGTGCCCATCATGGCCATGCCCATTTCTGACATCACGGTTCTAACATCAGCAAAATCAACGTTAATACGGCCGGGGCGAATAATCAGATCAGCTATACCCTGAACAGCACCCAGCAATACGTCATTCGCCGCCTTGAATGCTTCAAGCAGACTGGTATCAGAATCCAAGACTGTGAGTAATTTTTCATTAGGAATGGTAATCAGTGAATCGACGTATTGGCCGAGCTCAGCCATGCCAGCCTCACAAATTTTCATCCGCTTGCGGCCTTCAAAAGGAAACGGTTTTGTGACTACGGCAACGGTCAGTATGCCCATTTCTTTTGCAATCTCGGCAACCACAGGTGCCCCCCCGGTTCCGGTGCCACCACCCATGCCAGCCGTGATAAACACCATATCAGCACCGGACAACACTTCCTGGATACGATCCCTGTCCTCAATGGCGGCAAGACGTCCAATCTCAGGGTTAGCCCCCGCACCTAAACCTTTGGTAACCTCACGACCAAGCTGCATTAAAGTATTTGCATTCAGGTTTTTTAATGCCTGCGCATCCGTATTAGCGCAAATAAACTCAACACCATCAACACCACTTGCCACCATATGCTCAACAGCGTTACCACCGCCACCACCAACACCAACTACTTTGATGACTGCATTTTGTGAAATATTATCGATTAGTTCAAACATGGTATTTCTCCTTTAAAAAATAAAAATTAAAAATTACTTTTCAGCCAAGCAATCACTCTGCTGGTAATCCGCTTTACTGTTTGCTCGTTGCCAACACCCTTTACCCGACCTTGCTGTTTTTGTCCGTACAGCAACAAGCCAACGCCAGTGGCATGGATAGGGTTGCTCACCACATCCGACAGACCAGAGACACCTTGCGGTATTGCTAAGCGAACGGGCATGTGAAATATTTCTTCTGCCAGATCTACGGCTCCTTCCATTTTGGAGGAACCTCCAGTGAGGACAATGCCAGCGGGAATAAGCTCTTCAAAACCACTTTTCCTTAGTTCGGCCTGAATTAAAGTAAATAACTCATCGTAACGCGGCTCCACCACCTCAGCTAAGGCTTGCCTGGAAAGCTCTTTATAACCTCGATCACCTACAGCCGGGACTTTTATAGTTTCATCAGGGCCGGCAAGTTGTGTCAGCGCGCAAGCGTACTTAACTTTTATTTCTTCTGCATTTTGTGTTGGTGTACGTAACGCCATGGCAATATCATTAGTTACCTGATCACCGGCGATAGGAATCACGGCCGTATGACGAATGGAGCCTTCAGTGAAAATTGCAATATCGCTGGTTCCCCCACCTATATCCACCATACAAACACCGAGCTCTTTTTCATCGTCTGTAAGCACTGAATAGCTTGACGCCAACTGCTCAAGAATAATATCTTCAACTTCCAATCCGCACAGGCGAATACACTTTTCAATATTTTGCATAGCATTCACTGCAGCTGTTACCAAATGCACTTTAGCTTCCAACCTTACACCCGACATGCCTAAGGGTTTCTTAATTCCGTCCTGATCATCAATAATGTATTCCTGGGGCAAGATATGAAGAATTTTCTGATCAGCAGGAATTGCCACCGCCTGGGCCGCATCAATCACTCTTGAAACATCTGCGTCTTCAACTTCGCGATCCCGAATAGCAACAATGCCATGGGAGTTCATGCTCCGAACATGGCTACCTGCTATCCCTGCGTATACAGAATGAATCTGGCACCCAGCCATCAGCTCGGCCTCTTCAACTGCTCGTTGAATAGACTCAACTGTAGAATCTATATTAATTACAACACCTTTTTTCAATCCTCTGGATGGATGCGAACCAATACCCACAATCTCCAAAGTACTATCAGCGTTGAGTTTGCCAACAATCGCAACGACTTTAGACGTTCCGATATCGAGGCCCACTATCATTTTTTCTTCGAACCCACCCGTCATAATCCAAGTCTCACGCTAGTTAAATCTGAGTAGTTCATCCAGCCAATACCGGTATGGATTGCCTCACAGCCAAACCATTCTCATATCGCAAATCTATTGATTTAATTTTTAACAAGTCATCAGCAGGCACTTTTTTTAATAAAGTCACCATATTCTGTAATTTTTCCAAACTTTTTTTTGCGTCAACTCGAACTGTTATTTCATTGTTCAATACCAGCATCCAGCTATATCGATCTTCGAGGTGCAAACTTTTTATATTTAAACCTGCCGTTCTCAAAATACGATTCATTTGATGATAACTGTTCATTACAAAATCGGCTTTATCATCAGGGCCTGAAAGCAAGGGTAGTTGATTGTTGGATTTTATTTTTTCAGGCTGAAAATTTTCGCCTTCCGCGCTGATCAGCTCAGCTTTTTTCCATTGCGCAATAGCTTGTTTTTCATTTATATGCACCAGGATCACATTGGGCCAAACACGCCGGACATCAACGGATTTAATCCAGGACAAACCCTCCAATACAACCTGTATACTTTCTAAATCAACGCTGAAATAACTACCTTTAACCAAAGGTTCTATAGCTCTTTCAATTTTAGCTCGCTCAGTGTTTTCCAGTATCCCGGTAATTGCTACTGACTCTATTAAAAACTGCCTGTTAATAGCCGGACTGAACTCAAGGAAAACAGACATCACCAGACAGAAAACCATCAAGCCGAGCCCCCAGAGCAAGTACTGCTTGCTTTTGTTTTGCCAAGGTGTTTCATTATTTTTTTTTATCGCCGGTTTTTGTTTGCTGTTTTTTCGCCCATATCTGTCTGCTTTGTCAGCGGCGTTATTTGGCTTATTATTCCCCTGATTTCTTTTTAAAATACCCATGCCTTTAACCGACTTTATCCAGTGTTTGCTCAAGAATATTCAACACTAAATCCTCAAAAGACATACCCGCTTCTTTGGCTGCCTTCGGCACCAAACTATGACTTGTCATTCCAGGAACAGTATTTACCTCCAACAGATAAAACTTTCCTTCGTCATCCCTCATGATATCGACTCGACCCCACCCTTTACAGCCCAAGCTTTTAAATGCTTCTAAAGCCAGATGTTCTAGCTCATTTAATTCTTCTTTTGACAACCCACATGGACAAATATATTTCGTATCATTTGATTTATATTTAGCTTCATAGTCATAAAAAATATTCTCAGTTTTCAGCTTTATAGCCGGCAAGGTGCATTCCCCAAGAATGGCAACGGTATACTCAGCACCTGTTATCCAGCTCTCTATTAATACCCGATCATATTTTTCTGCATGCTCAAAAGCAGGTAAAAATTCGGACTTATTTTCAACTTTACTCATGCCTATACTTGACCCTTCTTTCGAAGGCTTAAATATCAAAGGGTAATTTATTTTTTCTGCTAACTTGAGTGCTTCATTTTTATCACTGACTAAATAGAATTCAGGCGTTGGCAAGCCAATTCCGTTCCAAATTTGCTTGGACCGAATTTTATCCATAGCCAATGCTGACCCCAAAACACCACTGCCGGTGTAAGGCACACCAAGATACTCAAGCACACCTTGCACAGTACCATCTTCACCGCCGCGGCCATGTAGAGCAATAAAAACCCGGTCGAAATTACTCAGTGTTGCAATATCGTGTTCATGAGTATCAACAAGAGTGGCATCCACACCACGGGCTTTTAGCGCGTGATAAACCGCCTCGCCGCTTTGCAAAGATACCTCACGCTCTGCTGAGTCTCCACCCAAAAGAACTGCAACTCGACCGAACTTTTTATGTGCGGCTTTAATATTCATAGCGCCTAACCTTTTCCAGAATCATCAAACTGCAAATGACTTGCAGCTAAATCCTTCGCAATCGCACCAATATTTCCAGCGCCTTGCGTCAATAAAATATCGCCATCTTTAATAATATTTTTAATCAAGGCTGGCAGTTCTTCGGCCGTTTCAACAAAAACCGGATCAACATTGCCACGCTGCCTGATGCTGCGGCACAAACTTCTACCATCCGCTCCAGGTATTACTTCTTCACCTGCGCTGTAAACATCCATTAGCAATAAAATATCCACATCCGATAAAACCTGGACAAAATCCTCGTATAAATCACGGGTACGACTATAACGATGTGGTTGGTAAATCATGACCAGGCGTCTTTCTGGCCAGCCATTACGAATCGCTTTTACGGTGGCAGCCACTTCACGAGGGTGATGCCCATAATCATCAATCAGCATTACCTGTCCCACCGGGGTGTCGTATTCACCATAGAACTCAAAGCGTCGACCCACCCCCTGAAATTTCTCTAAGGCAGTTTTGATAACCGTCGCCTCTATGCCTTCATCAATGGCTACCGCCATTGCCGCCAAGGCATTAAGAACATTGTGCTCTCCTGGCATATTAAGCCTTATTTTCAGGCCATCTACCCCGGGGCCATGCGCATAAAACTCTGTGCTCATGCTCGTTTGCTTAATGCCTGTAGCATAGAAATCTGCTTCATCACTTAAACCATAAGTAATAACAGGCCTGGAAACTTTTGGAATAATGTCCTTGACAACCGGATCATCAATGCATAACACAGCCAAACCATAGAAGGGCAAGTTATGAAGAAATTCGATAAAGGTTTCAGTCAGAAATAAAAAGTCACCGTCATAGGTAGACATATGATCAGCATCTATATTGGTCACAATGGAAACCATCGGTTGCAAATGCAAAAAGGATGCATCACTTTCATCAGCTTCAGCAATCAGATAGCGGCTTGCCCCCAACTTTGCATTAGTTCCAGAACTTGTTAATACGCCACCAATAACAAAAGTAGGATCAAAATGGCTTTCGGTAAAAATAGAAGCCAGCAAACTGGTTGTAGTCGTTTTGCCATGGGTTCCTGCTACGGCTATTCCATGCCTAAACCGCATCAGCTCCGCCAGCATTTCGGCCCTTGGCACAACGGGTATCCTGCGCCCAATGGCAGCAATAACTTCAGGGTTATCACCACTTACAGCGGTTGAAACTACAACAGCCTGGACATCTTGAATATTCTCTTCGGCATGCTGATAAAATATTTTTACCCCTAATAATTGCAACCTTTTCAGAGCCGGACTTTGTTTTATATCCGAACCCGAAATACTATAACCCTGATTTAACAGCACTTCGGCAATACCGCTCATGCCGACACCGCCGATGCCCACAAAATGGATGTTTTTAATTCTACGCATTTCTGGAATTAATGTGAGCATACTCAATTCATTTGACACAGCACACCTCCAGACATTGAGCCACAACTTGATTCGTGGCATTATTTATTGCGCTACTTTTGCTGGCCTTGGCCATTTTCAGCAAAACATCTCGACTACTTAGTTTTGCATATATCTCCTTCAGCTTATTAGCTGTCAAATCTTTTTGCTGGGCTATAACAGCACCGCCAACACTTCCCAGAAACTCAGCATTCCTCGTCTGATGATCATCAACCGCATAAGGGAAAGGTATCAGCAAGGCTCCTATTCCTACCTGCTGAATTTCACTGACCGTTAAAGCACCGGATCTGCAAATGACTAAATCCGCCCAGGCATAGGCCTGGGCCATATCATCGATAAACGCAACGACTTTGTTTTTAATGCCGTCAATGTCAAGACCTGCCGTTTTATAGCAAGCATAGGCATTTTCAAGATTTTTTTTGCCCACCTGATGCCAAACAAGCGGTTTATCTTCTATAAGCGCCAAGGTTTCAGGTATTAGTTCGTTCAATGCCACCGCACCTTGACTGCCACCTAAAATCAATAATTTTAAAGGCCCGCTACGGGTCGAAAAACGCTGCTCAGGCTCAGCCAAATTACAAATATCGCTACGAACCGGATTACCTACTGTGACCACTTTATTCTTCGCTCGAAACATATTTGCTTTAAACGAATCGGGAAAAGCTTCTAAAACCCTGTCGGCCATTAACGAAAGTATTTTATTGGTAAAACCCGGAATAGCATTTTGCTCATGCACCAATAAAGGTTTACCTGATAATTTTGCCGCTATGCCGCCAGGCCCGGTGACAAACCCACCCATGCCCAGGACAAAATCTGGGTTGCTTTTTTTGATAAATTTCATTGCTTGTAAGATTGCCTTTGTAATTTTAACCGGTGCTAACACCAAGCGCTTTAACCCTTGCCCACGCACGCCAGAAATTTCCAGATAACAAATGTCAATACCACCCTCATTTGGCACCACTGTGGCCTCTATACCTTGTTTTGTACCCAGCCAAAACACTGCAAATCCTCTGCTGAGAAATTCCCTGGCAATGGCAAGGGCTGGAAATACATGCCCCCCGGTGCCTCCAGCCATAATCAAAATACGACCTGCCTGATTATCTTTATTCACTAGGCTGCCTTTTTAGCTCGTTTTTGCTTTTTAAATTTTAGCTCAGCCTCATATTTAGCTTGACCGTATGTCTTTAGACTGTTGCTCAGTTTTCGCTTAACTCTTTCTAGGCTCTCAGCACGAGTTTCTTCATCTATTTTTAATAAAGCCCCCAGGCCCATGCAATTTATAATTAAACTACTACCGCCATAGCTCATAAAAGGCAGAGTTAAACCCTTGGTAGGAAGGATGCCCATATTGACGCCCAAATTAAAAACCGCCTGAATGCCAATCAATATACCAAGCCCATAGGCAAAGTAAGCTGAAAAGAAATTTTCTTTTACCGCTGAGGCACGACCGATACACAGCGCCGAAATCACAATGGCCGTATACAAGGCAATGACCAGCAGGTTGCCAACTAAACCTAACTCTTCTGCTAATACTGCAAATAAAAAATCAGTGTGTGCTTCGGGCAAATAAAACAGTTTTTGAATACTGTTTCCCAAGCCGATACCAGTCCACTCTCCACGCCCAAAAGCAATTAAACTTTGTGTTAGCTGATAACCAGAGCCAAAAGGATTCTCGAAAGGGTCTCTAAAATCTATCAGTCGCTGCATGCGATAAGGTTTCGCAATGGCTAAAACCCCAAGCATTAAAACGCCGATACCGAGAATTGATAAAAATTTCTTTAGCTTGACGCCACATAGAAATATCATGCTGAAAGCCGTCATCATGATCACAACCACTGAACCAAAATCAGGCTCAGCCAGCAACAACAACATGGCCAGAGCTAATACTCCCAATGGTTTTAATAAGCCCAGCCACTCATTTCTAACTTCCTCTCTGCGCCGAGCCAAATAGCTGGCCAGGTAAATAACCAGGAATATTTTTGCCAACTCAGATGGCTGAAAATTTATTGGCCCCAACGGTATCCAACGCATACTGCCTTTTACCGATTTGCCCACATAAGGTACCAGTACTAATGTCAACAATAAAAAAGCAATACTTAGGAACAAGACACTGTGCTGATTCCAAAAATTTATCGGCAACTGATAAACAATGAGCGCAACAATAAGACCGACACAGAGAAAAATGAGTTGCCGGTTAAAAAAATAGAGCGCATTGCCAGTTATATTTTCTGAGATGCTCAATGATGCCGAGGCAAGCATCACCAAACCCAGGCATATGATGGCGCCTGTTGAAAATAATAAAATATTGCGAGTCGTGATCTGCATTTAATTTTAATCGTCTTTAGTACTAAGAATATTAACCAACGAAATAAACTGCTTCCCTCTATCTTCGAAATTTTCAAACATATCAAAACTTGCGCAGGCTGGAGAAAATAATACCGTATCTCCGGCTTCGGCTATTTTTTTTGCAAGCAACACGCTCTCTGACAAACTTGTACAGTAATGTTTGATGGAAATATCACCCAGGTCATCACTTATTAATTTAGCATCTTGGCCAAAAAAAATAATTTCTCTTACATGCTTTTTAATGGGTTGAATAAGTGGCGAAAAGTCTGCTTTTTTACCTACGCCACCAAGCATTAATATGATATTTTTTCTCGATGCTTCACCAAACCCGCTTATAGCCGCTTCAGTTGCACCAACATTGGTGCCTTTTGAATCATTAATCCAGTCAACGCTATCTATCGTATTAATCCACTGGCATCGGTGCGGCAATCCGGAAAAATTCTTGAGCGCTGCCAGCATCGCCTCCATATCAAGGCCTGCCGCGTAACCAATAGCCAATGCTGCTAATGCATTTTCATGGTTATGGCTGCCTCTAATCTTTAATTCAGCAGCCGGCATTAGCTTTTGCTCTTCGTAGGCAAGATAAACAACTTTACCCTCTCTAATTAAGCCAAATTCACGCGGCCCAGGCCGGTGTCGAGTGAAACCATAAATACTATCAAAACTTAATTGCTCTACAGGTTTGGTTAAATCATCATCCCGGTTGACCACGGCAGTTTGGCAGTTTTTATAAATCAGCTGTTTTGCCGTTATATATTCACCTTCATTGGCGTAACGATCCATGTGATCAGGACTGATGTTAAGCACACTGGCCACTCTTGCTTTTAAAGACGTAATAGTTTCCAACTGAAAACTTGATAATTCCAGCACATAAAAATCGGGTTCAGCCTCCTCCAGCAAACTTAATACCGGCACGCCAATATTGCCGCCCAAAGCGACTTTTTTACCCGCCTCAGTTATCATTTGAGCAACTAATGTACTCACCGTGCTCTTTGCATTTGATCCGGTAATCGCAATTATCGGCGCATTTGCTATGCGGCAAAATACTTCCACATCACCTACAACCGAAATATTTTTTCGTTTGGCTTCCTGTACAAAGCTGGTGCTTAGCGGAATTCCTGGACTTAAAATAATTTCATCCGCATCGGACAACAGGTCTTCGTTCAGACCGCCAGTATAAACAGGCACCTCTGGCCATTGTGTCTGAAGCAAGTCCATCATCGGAGGATTTTCTCTCGAGTCTGTAACCACAACCGGGCAATCCAATTGCCGATAGTGTTGAATACATGACATACCCGTTTTTCCCAAGCCCGCCACCAATTTGTAATTTTTTAATGTTTTCATGAAATCTCAGATAAACACACAGCAATTATCTGGCTTTTAATGTCGCTATACCTATTAACACCAGCAACACAGTAATAATCCAAAAGCGGACAATGACTTTTGGCTCCGCCCAGCCTTTTAATTCAAAATGATGATGAATAGGGGCCATGCGGAAAATTCTTTTACCGGTTAGTTTAAAAGAGGCAACCTGCAAAATAACCGACAGGGTTTCCGCAACAAATACGCCACCCATAATAAACAACACTAACTCTTGCCTGATAATTACAGCAATAACGCCTAACGCGGCACCTAAAGCCAGGGAACCAACATCGCCCATAAATACTTGCGCCGGATAGGTGTTAAACCATAAGAATCCAAGCCCGGAGCCAACGATTGCGGTGCAAATCACTAGCATTTCACCTATCCCGGCAATATAAGGCGTATGTAAATAGTCAGCGAAGTTTACATGGCCGCCAAAATAAGCAAACAAACCCAGTCCTCCGGCCACCATTACTGTCGGCATGATTGCCAAGCCATCCAGGCCATCGGTTAAATTGACTGCATTGCTGGTGCCCACAATCACAAAATAAGTAAGCACCACATAAAAAATGCCTAGTTGAAAAGCAATATCTTTAAATAGTGGCACCAGTAATTGCGTTTCTGCCGGCGTTATTGCGGTTTGATATAAATAAACAGCAGCACCCAGGCCGACAACCGACATCCAGAAATACTTCCATCGGCCCGGTAACCCTTTCGAGTTTTTTCTAACAACTTTTCTATAATCATCAACCCAACCAACCGCTCCAAATGCTATTGTCACCGCCAGTACTACCCAGACATATTTATTATGCAAATCTGCCCATAACAATGTACTTAATACAACTGCCACCAAAATTAAAGCCCCGCCCATGGTAGGCGTGCCGGCTTTGGATAAATGACTTTGAGGGCCATCATCTCTTACTGCCTGCCCAACCTGATAGAAGCGTAAGCGCCTAATCATAAGCGGGCCTAAAGTCAGTGCTATCAATAAAGCCGTTAAGGCACCCATAAGTGCGCGCATGGTCAAGAATTGAAAAGCGATCAATGAACCATAACGATCAGAAAGTGCTTCAACTAAAAAAAGCAGCATCGCTTTTATTCTCCATCAACCAGTGCATTAACAATATTTTCCATATGTGCGCTTCTAGAACCTTTAACTAAAACTGTGGCACCGATTTCAAGGGTATCAGGTAGTTTTTTTATTGCCTCATCCTGATGCTGAAAAACCACCGCCTGCTGACCAAAACCGGCTGCTGTATTTTTTGCAAAATTGCCAATGGCAACCAGCTGCTTAATATTTTTTTTGGCCGCCCAGGCACCGATCTGTTCATGCTGAAAAACAGCTTCTTTACCAAGCTCAGCCATATCACCGAGAACAATCGCAGTTTTATCACTGCAGACAGACAATAAATCAATCGCAGCTTTCACCGACGAAGGATTAGCATTATAGGTATCGTCAATGATGCGCAGTTGCTTAACGCCTTTGCGAGGATAAAGTCGCCCCGGCACCGGCTTAACAGACTCAAGGCCTTTGACAATGTGCTCGTCACTTGCACCACTGGCTTTAGCGGCCGCGGCTGCCAGCAAAGCATTATGAACATTGTGAAGTCCCAGCAAACTTAATCGAATTTCCAGCGTCGATTCAGGCGATTTAATTTGAAAGGTACTATTACCCTGTTTTTGAATAACAACGTTATCTGTCCACATATCAGCCTCATCCCTGAAAACCAAACTGACCTTGATGACATTTTTATTTATCAGTTTGGGCTTCCAGTTTGTATTAAAAGGTTCATCAAGATTTATAATGGCTGCGCCATTTTCTACCAGGCCATCAAAAATTTCAGATTTTGCTCTTGAAATCGCGTCTATACTGCCAAAACCTTCGATATGAGCTGGCGCAATATTGGTAATAACGGCAACATCAGGGCAAACCAATTTTGAAGTGTAATCAATTTCACCTTCAGCGCTGGCTCCCAGTTCTATAACCGCATACCTGTCTGCTTCTTTTAACCGTAACAATGTCAACGGCACGCCAATTTCATTGTTAAAATTGCCTTTTGTCGCCAGAGTCTGGCCTTTTAAACTTAAAATAGCCGCAATCATTTCCTTAACGCTTGTCTTACCACTGCTACCGGTTATGGCCACACAGTATGGCTTATATTGCTTTTTCCATGCCGACGCTAACAAACCCAGGGCTATTTTGGTGTCAGCAACTTCAATGATGGATATTTTTTTATCCGATACATTTAACCCTTTTTTAATAACACAAGCCGACGCTCCGGCCTGCACAGCCTGCGCAACGAAATCATGGCCATCAAACCGGTCCCCTTGTATAGCCACGTACAAATCTCCCGGCTGCAAGGTTCTGCTATCGATACTCACCGATTCAAAACTTGCATCACCACCTATAAGGTGGCCGTGCAGACAATATGCAGCTTCAGATAACATCACCGGCAACAGGCTCCCTTGATCAATGCAGCGCTCCATTTTCAGACGGATTTAGCGGGTTTAAAATCTCTCTAATCACTTCAATATCGCTATAAGGTAATTTTTTTCCATCTATTTCCTGATAACTCTCGGCACCCTTTCCGGCCACCAACACCACATCGCCTTCCCGGGATAGTTCAATGGCATGGGCAATAGCCTCAGCCCTGTTTTCGATAACACTTACTCGCCTTGCATCGCTCATGCCGGATAAAATACCCTGAAAAATACTCTCCTTAGCTTCAGTGCGGGGGTTATCTGAAGTCACAATAACTTTGTCTGCAAGCTGACTGGCAATACGGCCCATAGCAGGGCGCTTTTCTTTATCTCTGTCGCCACCACAGCCAAATACACAAACAAGCTGGCCTTTTTTTTGTGCTTTTAATGCACGTAATACGTTCTCCAGGGCATCTGGCGTATGGGCAAAATCAATCACCACTGTGGGTTTTCCCGGCGTATGAATCTTTTCCATCCGTCCAGGTACACCATGAACATTCGACATGGCGTACTCAATCTCTTTTAGCTTGAATCCGGCAGAAAACAATACACAGGAAACGGCAAGTAAATTACTGATATTAAATTCCCCAAACATCATTTTATTACTAACATGACCTCGCCCCCAGGGAGAGTTAAAATCAAAACTGATGCCTGCTTCGTTACTCACAATATTGCTGGCAATAAGCTTATCGACCGCTGTGGTTTTGAATTGCCGATGGTTGGCTTTTCTGCTGTATCCGACGCAATGCAATACGCTCTCTTTAATGCCACCGACACTAGCCAGCCACTGCTGCCCAAAGTCATCATCAAGATTCAAAACCGCATGACGTAGCGCTTCCCAGTGGAACAGCTTTTTCTTGGTTTCGGCGTAATGCTCAAGCGTACCGTGATAGTCCAAATGATCGTGGGTAATGTTGGTCAGTACGGCGGTATCAAAATTCATACCATTAACACGCCCTTGATCTAAAGCGTGAGACGAAATCTCTATGGCAAGAAACTCGGCGCCGGCTTCCTTTAAATCTTTTACGGTTTTTTGCAAGCTAAGCGGATCCGGTGTTGTATGGGTAGCCGTTTGCAGTTGGCCGAAAAACCCATTCCCCAAGGTACCAATGATTCCGCACTTCTTATTCAGCAATGCCAACGCTTCCGCTAAAATATGGCTGCAGGTTGTTTTGCCATTGGTACCCGTAACGCCTATTACCTTCATGCTGGCAGAGGGGTTGCCAAAAAATTTTGCCGCCAGAACGCCGGCCTTTTTTCTTAACTCAGGATAAATATACACCGGCGTGTTACCATTAATCACCGTAAATTCTTTCCACTGCTGACTTTTTTCTGCAATCACAGCCACCGCACCTTTATCAATCGCAGCTTGAATATATTCCCTGCCATCTGACGCATATCCCCGGTAAGCTAAAAACACATCTCCAGCCCTTACTTTTCTGCTGTCGATTGCCAAGCCTTGAAATTCAATATTCCAGTACTTTTCAATGCCTTCTCCTTGTGCCAAACAGTCCCCAGCCAAGAGTTCTTTTATGGTTTTTACAGGCACTTTTTCCGCTATCTCTTGTCTGCTCATCACGCCCGCTCATTCAAAGCAACAATGCCCTGCATCTGTTTTGACACATCATCTGGCATAACATTCAACAAGCGCAAAATACCGCTGGACACTTTTGCAAATACCGGTGCAGCTATCAAGCCGCCAAAATAATCTTCGCCGCGTGGGTTATTGACCATTACTACGGTGACTATCTTGGGATCAGAAGCGGGCGCCATACCGGCAAATAAGGAAATATATTGATCGTCGGCATAACCTTCTTTTGTTAATTTATGCACCGTCCCGGTTTTACCTGCCACCCGATAACCGGGAATGCGGGCTCGGGATGCAGTTCCTTCAACACTAACCACCGTTTCCAGCATGGCAACAATTTGCCGGGAAATGTTTTCACTAAGAACTCTTTCTCCTTTAGGTGCGTGCTCAACTTTGGTCAGGGAAACCGGCCTTTTTATTCCGCCACTGGCCAATACTGCATACGCCTGGGCCAACTGCAGGGTAGTAACAGATAGACCATAACCGTAGGACAAGGTTGCAACTTCTATTGGTTGCCATTTTTCCCGGTCTGGTAAAAACCCAGAGCTTTCACCGGGATATGCGCTTGCTGTATCAACCCCCAGTCCCAACCTGCCAAGCATTTCCTGCAAGATTCCCGGCTTTAGGGACAAAGCCAGCATTGTAGAGCCAACATTACTGGATTTAGTCAGCACTTTTTCCACATTAATCAAGCCGTAATTTCGATGATCCCGAATCACCTTACGACCAACTTTTATATAGCCAGGCGCTGTATCTATCGGCGTGCCCGCTTTGTATTGCCCGGTTTCCATCGCCGCGGCAACGGTAAATGGCTTCATCGTTGAACCTGGTTCAAACACGTCGGTTAAGGCACGGTTACGCAGACTGCCGCGCTTGATGCTGCTCCTGTTATTGGGGTTAAAAGAAGGCTGATTCACCAGCGCAAGAACTTCTCCGGTCTCCACATTTAATACCACTACCGACCCGGAATCAGCTTTATGAGCCCTGACCGCAGCCAATAGTTCTCGATAGGCTATATGCTGAGCTCTTAAATCAATGCTTAATACCAGGTCTTGCCCAGGCTCTGCGGTTTTAATAATATCAAGGTCTTGAATCACCCGGCCCTTACGATCTTTTAACACTCTTTTTTTACCTGGCAAGCCTTGCAAACTTTCGCCATATGCAAGCTCCAAACCTTCCTGACCTACATCGTCGATGTTCGTCATGCCAACGACATGAGCAGCTATTTCTCCTGATGGATAAAAACGTCGATACTCTTTTATAGTATTGACTCCAGCGATATCCAGGGCCTTAATCTGCTCAGCTTGTTGTGGCGAAATATGTCTTTTCAAATAAACAAAAGATTTATTTTGATTGCTTAATACTATGTCTTTCAATTGTCCGTAGGGCATCTTGCATAGTTTTGCCAACTCTTTCCATTGCTGTCTGCTTTCCATCATCTCTTTCGGCTTTACCCATACCGATGCTACCGGCGAACTTACTGCAAGCGGCTTTTGTCTTCGGTCTTTTATAATACCGCGATGTGCCGTTATTTCTTGCAGTCGCAAGGTGCGCATATCACCTTCATGAATCAGAAAATCCTGATTAATCACATGAAGAAAAACACTGCGGCAGGCTAAGCCAAGAGCAAGTGCAATAAAGCCCGCCACCACTGCCAGGAAGCGCCATTGAAAGTCAGCTGTTTCTGTTTTGTTGGCTTTCATAGTTTTTTCAACATCACAATACGGTCAGGCTCGGGCATTTTCATATCCAGACGCTCAACAGCAATTTTTTCAACCCGTCCATAGTCACCCCAGGCACTTTGCTCAATAAGCAACTGGCCCCACTCTACTTCAATTGCATGTTGCTGCTTGTCCAACACCGACAAAGCCGCCACCGTTTTGCGAGATAAATGCACGCTATAAACTACGCCTATAGCGGAGGCCATAACCAGCAGCAACAAGATAGAAACTGTAATTTTCTGCCCAATGGTCCAGAACTCATTTTCTAAAGTTCCATACGGTCTTACCATGGATGCAGTATTTGCTTTGTTCACGCTATTTTCTCCGCAACACGCATAATCGCGCTGCGTGCTCGAGGGTTACGATCAAGCTCTTGCTCATCGGCCACAATTGGCTTTTTTATTTTCTTCATCCGTCGGTTTAAGCGATCAGCTGTAATCGGCAAATCCGAAGGAAAGTTATCGCCTGAGCATTGCTGCTGAATAAAGCGTTTAACAATTCTATCCTCCAGGGAATGGAAGCTGATCACCACAAGGCGACCACCAACCTCTAACAGGTCGATGACTTTATCTAACAGTATCTCAAGCTCTTCCAGTTCACGATTGATAAAAATTCTTAATGCCTGAAAACTACGCGTCGCGGGGTGCTTATGCTTATCCCAGTTCGGGTGCGCAAGCTTTATTACTTCCGCTAAATGTGCTGTTCGAGTAATAGGATTTCGCTGCTGTTCTTCAATAATGGCTTTGGCGATGCGCTTGGCATAGCGTTCTTCGCCATAGTCTTTTAAAATTTGTGCAAGTTGTTTTTCTTTCGCACTTTCAAGCCACTGCGCTACACTAATGCCGGCGCTGGAATCCATTCTCATGTCCAAAGGACCGTCTTTCATAAAACTAAAACCCCGATCAGCGTCATCCAACTGCGGAGAAGAAACACCTAAATCCAGAAGAATGCCATTTATTTTTCCAGATAATTTTTTTTCCATAACTACCTGCGGAATCCGGGTAAAAGAACCTGGAAAAAACTGACAGCGTTGATCAGCTTCCTGAAGTTTTTTTGCTTCAGCGATGGCCGCAGGATCTTTGTCAAACATCATTAGCCCACCACCTGGGCCAAGCCGATCAAGAATAGCCCGGCTATGCCCGCCTCTACCAAAGGTTCCATCTATATAGATACCTTCTTCAACTATGGACAGCCCCTCTACTGCTTCATGAAGCAAGACCGTGACATGCTGATAGCCGCCTTCATTCATATTTTTTCTCAGCATGAACACTTATAAAGAAATCGACATCAAATCATCGGGCAGATCCCCACCATCAAGCACATCCTCTTCCAGCCATTGATCGCGGCGAACTTGCCAGGTTTCTTCGCTCCAAAGCTCAAACTTTCTACCTTGACCGATTAATACTGCTTTTTTATCCAGGCTAGCAAATTGTCTTAACGGTGGCGGCACTAACAAGCGGCCATTCATATCCAGCTCAACGTCGGTAGCATGCCCCACCAACAGCCGCTGCACCCTTCTTGCCGCTTTGTTAAAGCTGGGCAGCCGGGCCAAATCCTTTTCCAAAGCCTCCCAATCCTGAATTGGGTAGATCAACAAACAACGCTCTTCAGTATCGATGGTTACTATTAACTGCCCGGCACAGCGCTCCTCTACCAAATCTCGATAGCGGGTAGGTAGCGCCATGCGCCCCTTTGCATCTAAACTGACGTTATTAACTCCACGAAACACTTGTTATTTGCTCTCTTGCTACCTATTAACGGTGTGTTTTTTCATCGGGTTCACGTTGGAATTGACTGTATTGCCCACGCAAATTCCACTAAAACCCACTAAAAAACACTTTTTACCACAATGCTACACTATAGGTATCGAAACGGCTTTGTGTCAATAGAGACAAGCCTGAGAATCAAATGAGTTTCACGTTTTAAAACAAGATGTTAGTGAGAATAAACAAGAAAGCAGATACTCTAGTCGATGTTGCGGCAACATCTTTCAAGCATTAACAGAGAATTGGATTGATAAGCTAGAAACAGCTTTAAGATTAAGACTTATTTGGAATAACAAATGCTTTTTTATGGCGAGTCGGCCTGTAAGCCGGGTTCTGTCGAGAGCAGTCATTCATCTACGGTAAACATCACTGCCTACCTTTAGCAACCTACCCGGATCCAGCGCGGGTCACGCCTAAGGATCCCTATTTGGTCTTGCTCCAGACGGGGTTTACCATGCCACGAAATGTTACCATTCGCGCGGTGCGCTCTTACCACACCATTTCACCCTTACCGGCCAGTAAACTGGCTTAGGCGGTTTATTTTCTGCTGCACTTTCCGTAGGCTCGCGCCCCCCAGGCGTTACCTGGCGTCTTACCCTTTGGAGCCCGGACTTTCCTCTCCCGCATAAATGCGGCAGCGACTGCTCGGCCGACTCGCAACCAAGGCTAACCATTATTAAGCCAAAGCTCAAGCATTAAAATGCATACCAAGAGGCTTTTGATCAACTCAAAAGTGCATGCACCTTAGAAACCAAGCAGGGATTTCCCTTCACTGCGCGATTCAAACCATATCCTCCAACATCAAAATAATAACTTATTGAAAATAAAGTGTATTTTTGCTTCGCACTGCCTTGTATGACTTATTTTAAGATTTATTTTTCTGCCTAAGCCCATAGCCATAGAGATTTTTTTTACCCATACCAAGCAGTTTCGAACCAATGGCAGCAGCCTGGCTCAAAGGTAACTCTTCCAATAGCACCCTCATGATTCTTTTTTCTTCAGCACTTAACTCATTTTTATTCTGCTTTTCAAAGCCTGAAACAATAATCACCATCTCACCTCTTTGCTGGTCACTGTCGCCACTGCTCCATTCCACCAGCGACGACAGCGTACCCAAACGAATAGTCTCAAATTTTTTAGTCAATTCTCTGGCCAAGGCCACTTGCCGCTCAGCCCCGAATATTTCCAACATGTTGTCCAGGCAGGCCAGCACCCGATGCGGCGCTTCATAAAAAATCATCGTTCGCTCCTCAAAAGCCAGCTGCTGCAACTGGTGAATGCGAGCGCTGGATTTAGCAGGCAAAAAACCTTCAAAACTGAATTTGTCGGAAGGCAAGCCCGCCGCACTTAATGCAGCGATAGCAGCACAGGCCCCAGGAACAGGTACCACGCTCACGCCCTGTTCATGGGCGGCTTTAACCAGTCGATACCCGGGGTCACTGATGAGAGGCGTGCCCGCATCCGATATCAGGGCAATATTTAAGCCCTTGCGTATTTTCTCAATAAAACTATCGGCTTTTTTGTCCTCATTGTGATCATGGCAAGAGACCAATGGGCGAGAAATATTGTAGTATGCTAACAAGTGCTTGCTGTGACGAGTGTCTTCAGCGGCTATAATATCGACATTACGCAAAGTATCGAGCGCACGCTGGGAAAGGTCTTCCAAATTCCCTATGGGTGTAGCCACAATGTACAAAGACCCGGCAGCATTTTTCAGGTTTTGCTTGTCGTTCAGGTTTTGCTTGGCAGCCAATAGTTGTTACTCCACTGAAGTGGTTAGAAGATAAAAAAACTTAACGCAAGCATGATACTCGATAGATGCAATGAAAACAGCCTGCTAAGCAGCTGCAAAACCTCTGCGCCCATTAGCGGCGCTTTAATTTTTAGATTTTGATCGCTACCATGACGCTTAAAAAAACCAAACTGCTCTTTGTACTTTTAATTCTACTTACTCTCCACGCCTGTACCACCCAAGGGCCTGGCTACAAAGGTTACAAGCAGCCTCGCCCCGGAGAACCTGCTGATTTACACTTTCTCTTGCAAAGTGCCAGACTGGCGACCTCTCCTCAAAAAGAGGATTATCTGCTCGATGCTGTATCATTGCTTAGAAACGAAAATAATATTCAGCAAGCATCCAGTGTACTGGAACAAATATCTTTTCCAGCACTGACGATTGCACAAAAGGGCCATTTTCTTATTGAATATTCAGAACTAAACCTTAAAATACACGATGGAGAAAAGGTTCTGAATGCACTGGCAGGTGACAGTTTTAAGTTAAATACTTTTTATGACCAGCTCCCACTTGAAACCCAGGTGATTTTAGGTGAGCTCAGAGCCCGAGCCTATGCCGCAACAGGGAAATACCTTGAAAGTGTTAAAGAATACCTGTTTATTACACCATTAATTCCAAAAAACGACATTGAAAACCATTACATCACCATCTGGAATAATTTAAACAACTTATCAACAAGCTACCTAGAAGAACAAATCAAAGCGACAGCACCCAATGAGCAACGTAGCGAACTCAAAGGCTGGCTGGAGCTGGCTTTCCTGAATCGCGCTTATCAATATGATATTAATACGCAACTTCGATATCTTAAAAGCTGGCTGCAGACATGGAGCTTACACCCTGCAACCACCTACTTACCCACCAGCTTAAGTTTACTACTGAAATACGCCGACCAGCGGCCTGAAAAAATTGCCGTATTGCTGCCCTTTAGCGGCAAACTGGCTGCCTCGGCCAATATCATTAGAGATGGCATCATAGCCAGCCATTATGCCACCAAAACCAGCGATAACCGTGCCCCTGCTTTGACTTTCTTCAACACCGCTGATTCCGACTTTATATCTGTGTATCGAGCTGCTGTAGAAAATGGTGCCGACCTTATTATTGGCCCTCTCAGCAAAGAAAATGTAACTTTACTGCAACAAATGAACTCTCTACCCGTTACGACCCTGGCTTTAAATCAAGGTGATCCACAACTGGATTCGCCCAAACAACTCTATCAGTTTGGACTCAGCCCTGAAGACGAAGTCATACAAGTAGCCAAACGGGCATGGGAAGATGGCCACGTTAACGCTGCAGTCTTATTTCCTGATGATGAGTGGGGCTACCGCATGGCTGACAAATTTGAACACGTCTGGCTTAATCGCAACGGCAAATTAGTGTCTGTAACACCCTACTCGCCAAAAGGAAATTATAAGGAAGCCATTAGGGCCATGCTTAATGTCCACCACAGTGAGTCTAGAGCCAAGGCCTTGTACCGTATAACCGGCTTGCCGCTGCTGGCAGAGTTTATCCCCAGGCGGCGTCAAGATGTGGATTTCATCTTTATGGTCGCCTTCCCGACACAAGCCCGGCAACTAAAACCAACACTTCTACACGCCGATGCCAAAGACTTGCCGGTTTACTCAACATCTGGTGCTTATGAACAAGAAGGGGATAAAAATGGTAAAAACGATGACCTTAATGGACTTTATTTTTGCGATATTCCCTGGCTTTTACTTGATGATGACGAAATAAAAACTATTTCCAAGCCAGTCTGGCCTAACATGCCAACCCGAGCCAGCCGACTGTTTGCACTGGGTATTGATGCTTACCGACTTCAAGGCAGGCTGGCTATTCTTGAAGCCTCACCAGAAACACGGGTTCACGGTGCCACCGGCTCGCTCAGCCTGGATGAAAGCAGAAAAATCAGGCGAGAAATGGTTTGGGCTGAAATTAAAAATGGTCGCGTGAAAGAATTACCCTTATTTTATGGGAATCTGTCTGAATAATGCCAAACAACCTTGTCGAACCTTTAAAACCTGCCGCAGACAAAGCCAAACTCCGCAAAGCTGAAAAAGGCGCCAGCAACAGGGAAAAAGGCTATCAGGTTGAAGCGCTGATTAAAGCTTATTTAATTAAACAAGGCCTGAAAGAAGTATGCAGTAACTACAGTTGCAAAGTAGGAGAAATTGACCTGATTTTAAAACACCACAATACTCTGGTGTTTACTGAGATCAGATACCGTAA
>JBECKY010000090.1:0-12116 GCA_040235475.1 Pseudomonadales bacterium | reverse complement strand
ACACTGAAATATTTTATTTTGTAATTTTAGCTAAATAATCGCTATATTTTTATTAATTTGATTGCCTTCATTTTTAAGGTGGTGTTATATTGTTCACGCGTTAAGCCTAATGCTTTGTGTGGTATATAAGGCGTATTATTCGTATTTATAGTGTGCACTCAACAAGCCAAGATTTAGCTGAAAATATTTTATACTGAAGCGCTTGGCAATTTTTCCTGGCAAGCATTAATCAATCATGCTTAATTGATAAAAATAAGCTTAATAAGCTTAGATCTAGGGTATATTAATTAAATTAATTGTCCAAAGCGCTGCATCCAATGTGGTATTTAATACCGTTTGTTTTAAGCAGTAAAAATTATCTAGGTATCATTTAAAATAAAGTAGTAAAAGAGGGGATGGTTGTGAATAAGTCTGAACTTATCGAAGCAATAGCAAATTCATCGGATTTACCTAAGGCTGCAGCAGGAAGAGCATTAGATGCTGTGTTAGAAACAATTTCAGACACCTTGCAAAAGGGTGATTCTGTTGCGCTGGTTGGTTTTGGCACATTTACAATTAAGGATCGCGCACCAAGAACTGGTAGAAATCCTAAAACGGGTGAGCCAATTGAAATAAAAGCTGCAAAAGTCCCGGGCTTTAAAGCTGGAAAAGCCTTGAAAGACGCCGTTAATAGCTAGGTTAGAGCCTGTCAAAGAATAGAGCGATATTTAAAAACTGAAATTTAATTGTAAAGCCTTAGTCTATGATTTAGTGATAAAATTAACATAAGGCGCATTCTTTAAAAGAATGCGCCTTTTTTGATATTATCTGTGATTTTTTTTGCTAAAAATTTTTAGTCTGAAGCTCTGGCGATTAATTTCATCAGCACATGAATAATAGATATTTTATGCTTAGCTTATCTAGGGATCGTCTGAATAAGTATGACTATAAGGCGTTTAAAGTAGTTTGGGTATGCTTTAGCAAAATCAGCAGTTGTTCAGGAGACAGCTTGACATGATGGAAAATTTTCGTCGTATGATTCGTGGGTGGTTGGGAAAGGTATTAATCGTACTTTTTGCACTGCCTTTTGCTTTGTTTGGCGTGTCGTCAATTTTTCAGGGTACAGGCCAGAATGATTACGTTGCAAAAGTTAATGGTGTAAAAATCGAGTCCTACAAGCTTCAAAATGCAATTGAGTTACGGCGCCAATCGTTGATGCAGCGCTTTGGTGAAAACATTCCGGAATCGATGCTTAATCCAGACTTTTTAAAACCCTCAGTGCTGGATGCACTGATAGATAGAGAGTTGCTTATTCAATCTGCCGATGATAATAATTTACAGTATAGTCTTGATGAAATTAAGTTATTGATTGCCAAAGAGCCTGCTTTTCATGAAGATGGGAAATTTTCCAACGATCGTTATAATGAAATCTTGAGAAGAGCTGGAATACAGCCTCATACCTACCCAGATGAGTTTCGTAAGGATTTGATCTCCAGTCAAATTCGTAATGGCTACACGGCTACTGCTTTTGTTACTGACAAAGAATTGCTGGCTGTGAAACAACTGACAGATCAGGTTCGTGATTTTAAATATGTGTTAATTGACCCGGCTTTAGTTAAAGATAAGATAATTGTTGAAGACGATGAAATAGAAAGTTTCTATCAATTAAATCAGAGTCAATTTGAAATTCCAGAAGAGGTGGCCATCGAATATCTTGAACTCTTTAAGGACCAGTTTGTTGATAAAGACAGCGTGACTGATGCTGAACTTGTAAAACGTTTTGCAGAAAAAACTGCTCAGCTGGAAGCCGAGCAGCAGAGACAGGCTTCCCATATTCTGGTTGAAGTTGGTGAAGATCGCAGTAAAGAAGAAGCAAAAAACAAAATTGATGAGTTGTATGCACAAATTCAAGCGGGTGCTGATTTTGCAAAATTGGCTGAAGAGCATTCCGATGATTCAGGTTCTGCAGAAAAGGGCGGTGATTTGGGGCTTGCGGGTAAAGGTATTTATGTACCTGAATTTGAACAGGCCTTATATGAATTGAAAATAGGTGAAGTATCGGAGCCGGTGTTGACAGAATTTGGCTACCACATTATTAAGCTTGTGAAAATTGCGCCTGATTTACCTAGCTTTGATGACATTAAGGATGCGATGGTCAGTGAAGTGGCCCTCGATAAAGCTGAGCAACCTTATTTGGATACCCTGGAAGAATTAAGAAACATTGCCTACGAATCGGCTGACTTGAGTGAACCTGCGAGGTTATTAGGCAAAGATCTTAAAACTTCGGAATTTTTTAGCAGAATGGGCGGCCAAGGGCTGACGGCTAATCCGGATATCATTAAAGCTGCTTATTCTGAGCAGGTATTAAGTGAAGGTCGCAACAGCGATGTGCTGGAATTGAATGGTGGTCATGCCGTGGTTTTAAGGGTTCATGAACATAGGCCAGCCAGCGTTGAACCTTTGGATAATGTTAAAGAGATTGTTAAGGAAAAAGTACTGACTGAAAAGTCGAAACGAAAAACTGTAGAGCTGGGTTCTGCGTTGCTGGCTGCTTATAAATCCGGTGATGATTTGAGCGAGCAGTTTCAAAAATATGAACTTGAATGGAAAGAGGCTGAAAAAATCAAACGTAAGGCTGCTGGTTTACCTAGAGAAATTACCGAAAAAGTTTTTAAAATGCCGAAGCCTACGGCTGAGGCTGGGCCGGTTATCAAGGGTGTTCAGTTAGCCAATGGCAGTTATGCGGTAATACAATTGAACAAGGTAGGCGTCTCTGATGAGGAAATAAAGCCAGAGGAGCTTACCCAGTTAAAAGCTATGTTAAGCAATCAAAAAGGCATAAGCGAATTTAAAAACTATACTGCCTGGTTACGTGAAAATTCAGATGTTGTTATAAGGTAAAAGTCACATTAGCCTCCCTTTTGACCAAGGATGTGGTTGATTTCAGCTTGCTGAAATCAAAAGCCTGCTACATCCCTGATTAAACCCACAAAGACACCTTCAATAACCAGTTCGTTCGGTGCGACAATAATAGGGTTGTAAGCTGGGTTTTCGGGCATCAGTACTGGCCCTGATTTCTTAAGCATCAAGCGCTTTACCGTGACTTCGTCGCCAATTCTGGCGACGACAATTTCACCGTCCCGGGCGGTGGAGGATTTTTGTACTGCAATAAGGTCGCCATCTAGAATGCCGGCATTGGTCATGCTGTCGCCTTTTACCCGAAGTAGGTATGTCGGTTTGTTATGAAACAACTCCTGGGGAATAGGAACCCGCCTTTCCACATTCTCTATGGCTTCAATAGGAACTCCAGCAGCGACGCTGCCAATAATAGGTAGCTCATCATCTTCTACTAGTATTTTTATACCTCTAGAAAGCTCACCATGTAAATGTATAAAGCCTTTGCGCTGCAGTGCTTTCAGGTGGTCGACAGCTGCTGTTTTAGAGCGAAAACCCAAAGCCAGGGCAATTTCACTGCGCGTAGGCGCGATACCTTCTTCTTTGATGTATTCTTTAATAAAATCAAAAACTTGCAATTGTCTCTCTGTTGGTGCATTGGCCATGGTAAGCTCCTTGGTGAGATTAAGTTAGCCAGTTTTTTGACCAGCATTACAATCAGTTTTTAGATATCTATATGTTGAGCAAAACAGCTATAAATAAGCTCTTGCTAGCTGCGCTTGGCTGTTAATAAAGACAGTGTTATTAATAACAGTATTGTAGCTGCTTTTCAAGTAAATGGAAGGTTTTTTTACGGGTCTGTGCTGCTACAAATTTAAGCAGAAGATAAAAGGGTGTTTATTCAGGCGCACCAAGTTGGCCGAGTATTTCCAGCAGTGTTTTTCTGAGCGTATAAGAGCTTCCAGATTGCAGGGCGCTGTTGATCAGTGCAATGTAAGTACGACGCTCCGCCTGTATAGAGTTAGGCAGGTTTGGACTTATGTCGGAGGAAATGGGCGGATTTTGATCGCCTCTTAGCTTGTGTATGCTTGTCAATTTTATAAAGGTAGGGTGTGTCAGAACCACTTGATCCAAAGCCTCCTGTCGTATGCTTTGGTTATAGCGAATTAAACCCTCCTCTGCGAGCCAGATCATGGTTGATAAGCAGGACAGGTGGCGGGTGCTGTGCAGGCCGTATTCGTCTTGCTCATCGGGACCTATAATATCTTCGACATAAAGTTCGGCTTTACGTGGGAATTGGCGATATAGATACAGCAGGATTAAGGCTGTATCTCTACAAAAATCGTCGATGTGGATATCGTCTATCATGCCAATAATTCTACCGTTTAAAACTGCGCAGGTCATGGCCTGGGTTCTCAATAAAGGCCGTTCCTTAGGCGCTGAGATGGTATATCATGAGCGCGTTGGATTGTGAGTTTTAGACCAGACAATAAGGCCGCTAACAGGCATAACAACAACAGAATAATTCTTTGGCATTACGAAGTTGAAAAGGCTGATGTAGCCGCACTAGAGGGTACCCATGTCGCAGCTCCACCCATCATTACGCAGTTCCCTGAAAATGTTACCTGAGGGCAAGCCCATCAGCTTGTTAACCCGGCATTCACTTCGCGAGAAAGCTGATCAGGCTATTGTCAGTTATGGGGCGCCGTTGACCAAAGAGGGTGTCGCGCTTGCCAGGCAGTGGGGTAGCGAAATAAGTAAACCGATTGCAGGTATTTACTCGAGTCCGGCTGGGCGTTGCGTTGAGACTGCCAATGCCCTTTTGGCTGGTGCAAGGGGTGAGCTTGATCCGAAGACTGAAAGCCAGCAGATTGATGTGCAGATTTCTACAATTTTAGTGGAACCCGGCTGCTTTGTTTACGATATAAACCCTGCCGGCCCACAATTTTTGCGAATCGGCCCGGTTGATTTTTTCAACAGGCATATTAAAGAACCTTTTGAAGGACTGCTTTCGCCTCGGGAAGGTTCGTGTAACTTACTGGATTATTTACGCGGCACGCAGGCTCACGCCGGTTCCCTGGTTGTTCATGTAACCCATGACACTATACTGGCCGCGTTTATTTATCATTTACTTGAATCAGAATGTATTGATGCTGAATTATGGCCCTGGATGCTGGAAGGCGCCTTCCTCTGGTTTGACAATGAAAACGGGAACGAACATGTTTGCTGGACATGGCGCGGCCAATCCTATTCGCGATCTTTGGCGTCGTTAAAATAAGGTTGCTGGTGGATTTTCGTTTATAATAAATCTGTTTTTTCACCTTGTTACATGCTGTTAGCAACTGTTTCAGTTTATGCTTGCTGCTGGGAAATAATATGACTGCTGCATTATCAATAAAAAACCTGACCAAAACCTATAAAAATGGTGTGGTTGCTTTAAAGGGCATTGATCTTGAAATTCAGCAAGGCGATTTTTACGCCTTGCTTGGCCCTAATGGCGCGGGTAAATCAACAACCATCGGCATAGTCAGTTCTTTGATTAATAAATCTTCCGGTGAAGTAAAAATTTTTGGTAAAGACCTCGATAAGGAACTGTCTCTGGCTAAAAGCTATATTGGCCTTGTACCTCAGGAATTTAATTTTAACCAATTCGAAAAAGTTTATGATGTGGTTATGACCCAGGCGGGTTATTACGGCATTAATCGCAAACTTGCCCGTGAGCGAACAGAAAAATACTTAAAACAATTGGGTTTGTGGGAAAAACGAAATGATATTTCCAGGACGTTATCAGGGGGGATGAAGCGCCGATTAATGATTGCCCGAGCGCTTGTGCATGAACCAAAATTATTGATTCTGGATGAGCCGACTGCCGGTGTAGATATTGAATTACGGCGGTCAATGTGGAGTTTTTTAACAGCACTCAATAAAAGCGGCACCACGATTATTTTAACCACCCATTACCTTGAAGAAGCGGAAAGCTTGTGCAGGTATGTAGCGATTATTGATCGTGGTGAGATTGTAGTTAATAAACCGGTAGAGGAAGTGTTATCAACCTTGCATACAGAAACCTTTGTGTTTGACTTGAAGGAGGCGGTATTCATACCTGATGAGTTAAACAACTATAAGATTAGAAAAGTAAATGATTTATGCATAGAAGTTGATATTGATAAATCACAATCCATTAATGATCTATTTGCAGCACTGTCTGGCGAAAATATTAATATTCTTAGTATGAGAAATAAAGCCAACCGGCTTGAAGAGTTTTTTGTCTCATTGGTTGAAAAAACAGAGAAAGCATAAGCATGAGTGTAATCAGTATTTTTATCGCATTTCAAACTATATTAGTAAAGGAAGTCCGGCGCTTTAGCCGTATTTGGGTGCAAACACTGCTGCCGCCTGCCATCACTATGACTCTGTATTTTGTTATTTTTGGTAATTTAATTGGTGCCAGAATTGGTGAAATGGGTGGTTTTGACTATATGCAATATATCGTCCCTGGACTTATTATGATGTCAGTGATTACCAATTCATACGCCAATGTTGTGTCATCTTTTTACGGCGCTAAATTCCAAAACTGTATTGAAGAAATTCTTGTTTCACCCACACCCAATTACGTGATCCTTGCCGGTTTTGTTGGCGGTGGTGTAGCCAGGGGCATACTGGTAGGTTTGGTGGTGACACTGCTATCGTTGTTTTTCACTGAATTGTATGTAGAACATATTTTTATTACTGTTCTGGTGGTTGTTTTAACCGCCACTTTGTTTTCTATTGGCGGTTTTATTAATGCGATTTTTGCCACTAAATTTGATGATATTTCTATTGTACCGACCTTTATACTAACGCCTTTAACTTATTTAGGCGGTGTTTTTTATTCAATAGACTTGCTGTCAGATTTTTGGCGAAGTGTAAGCCTGATCAATCCGATTGTATACATGGTGAATGCCTTTCGTTTTGGTATTCTGGGAGTGTCTGATGTTAACGTTTATTTCTCTCTTTTTATGATTAGCGGCTTCGTTTTGGTATTTGGCATCATTGCTTTGCTATTGCTGAACAAAGGTGTGGGGATCAGGAGCTAGAAATATATTTATGAATGCCAATGATCTGCCGTTGGGCAAAACTTCTGTTTATATTGATCATTACAGCCCTGATCTGTTAAGAGCTATTCCTCGCAGTGAAAACAGATTGCTGCTGGGTATACAGGGTGGTTCGCTACCGTTCCAAGGCGTGGATATCTGGAATGCCTATGAGCTGTCGTGGCTGGATCAACGTGGTAAACCCTTGGTGGCTACGGCAGAAATTTCGCTGCCCTGTAAATCACCGAATATCATTGAATCAAAATCCTTCAAGCTGTATTTAAATTCATTTAATCAAAGCCAGTTTAAAGATAAAAATGCAGTCATGGCCACGATTAAAAATGATTTGTCTGAGCTGATTGGTGCACAGATTGAGCTTGAATTGTTTTTTGATAAGCGTCATAGCCAGCACGGTACCAGTCCATTTCCGGGGACATGTCTTGATAGTATTGAGGCGGAATTTACTGATTACCAGGTGAACCCTGATTTGTTAAGCAATACCGGGGAATCGCAAGTGGTAAATGAGGCGGTTTACAGTCATTTACTCAAAAGTAATTGCCCCATTACCTTTCAACCTGACTGGGCGAGTATCTATATTGCCTACCAGGGATTGCCTATTGCGCATGAAGGGTTATTAAAATACATTGTTTCCTATCGTAAGCACAATGAGTTTCATGAGCAAAGCGTTGAACGCATTTTTATCGACATTATGCAAGCCTGCAAGCCGCAGCAGCTCAGTGTGTATGCACGTTATGTAAGGCGTGGCGGTATTGATATTAACCCGTTTCGCTCTAATTTTGAAAAGCTGCCAGCGCGCTATTGGCAATTTAGGCAATAGCGTATCCATTCGCGAAGCTTGCCGGCATTTACTGCTTAATTAAGTCTGCAAAAGTTTTGCCTAAAGACCTCTGCTTTTGACCATGAATTAAGTCCGCAGAGCATTTTCAGTGTCAACTAATTAATATATTGGCGCCAGGGCCCAGGGGAATATCAAAAATAAACCATAGAATAAAAAATGCTGACCAGCAAAACAGAAATATAATAGAAAAAGGTAGCATCATGGCGGCAATGGTGCCCAGGCCAGCAGATTTTTCATAACGTTGAACAAAGGCGACGACAACCGCAAAGTAAGGCATTAAAGGCGTAATAATGTTGGTGACGCTGTCACCAATCCGGTAAGCGGCTTGTGTAGCCTCTGGAGATATGCCCGCGATATAAAGCATAGGAACAAAGATAGGCGCCATGATCGACCATTTTGCTGAGGCGCTGCCAATGACAAGGTTTGTTGATGCCGCAAATAAAATAAAAAGAATTAATAAGGGCATGGGGCCCAATTGCAGTTGCTGAATCAGGTCTGAGCCTTTAATGGCGGTTATTAAACCCAGATTGGTCCAGGAGAAATAGCTGACAAATTGTGCGGCAAAAAACATTAATACAATATAGGCTGCCATCGATGCCATGCTGCTTTCCATGCTCTTGATGATATCTTTATCGCTGGAAACAGTGCCGGCGCCAATGCCATAAGCAATGCCTGCCATGCCAAGCGCGAAAGCGATGATGGTAACGATGCCGTTAATAAACGGTGATTTAAGGATACTGCCGGTTTCAGGATTGCGTAATATGCCCGCTTCAGGCAAAAGCCCATATAAGAGCAGGCCGGCCAGCAGCGTAAGTGTTATCAAACTGTATAGAAGCCCCTTTTTTTCTTTAAGCGATAATGAGCTTGCAGTTTCAGTTTGCTTTTCTTGATATTGCCCAAGTCTGGGTTCAACTATCAAATCGGTAATGAGACCGCCGACGATTGCAATAACAAATGTTGATGCAGCAATAAAATAGTAATTGCCAGCGGCATTGACTTCATATGCTGTATCTACCAGATGCACTGCTTCTGTTGATATTCCGGAAAGAATGGCGTCAACAGGGCCAATTAAAAGGTTGGCGCTGAAGCCCCCGGAAACACCGGCAAAAGCAGCCGCAATGCCTGCAATCGGATGTCTGCCGGCAGCGATAAAAATCAGTGCTGCGACGGGCACGAGTACAACATAGCCGGCATCGGCGGCAAGGCTGGAAAGCACCCCGGCCATGACCACAACATAGGAAATAATTTGCCTCGGAGCGGTTTGTACTAACAGCTTCAGCGATGTGCCAATAAGTCCAGTCTGCTCTGCAATGCCAATACCGAGCATGGCGACCAGCACTGTGCCTACAGGGGCAAAGCCGGTAAAATTTGAAACCGTAAGGGTCAGTATTTTGTGTAAACCCTCTTGGGACAGAAGATTGACCACTTCAATCCTGTTGCCGCTAAGAGGGTGTAAGGCGTTTAACTGCAAAGCCTCGAAAAAGGCCGAAAGTAACAGTATTAAGCCGGTTAACAGAATAAAAAGCGTTGTTGGGTGGGGTAATTTATTACCTGTATGTTCTACTGCGTCAAGAAATATTGCCAGCCTGTTTTTCCTTGAATTTGTTGTTTTGTTCATAGTTAATCTTGTCTGGTGCTGAGTGCTGGGGCATTAAGCAGTGCTTGTTTAGGCTGAAAGTAACATAAAAGCCCTGATAGCAAGGATAAGGAACTTCAGGAAAGCGGTAAAGAATCTTTAATTTTCTGAGTGGCCATTTCAAGGGCTTTGATGATTTTTTCTTTATCATAGTTACGAACTTTATTGGTGTCCAGGTACATGGCAAAACCTTCGGTTTCATGTTCGATAAAACTTTGCTCAGAACCCAGTTCAGTTCGAAAATCAACAATTTGATAAATTGATATCGGTTTACTGAAGCCTTTGACGCTGATTTGGCCTTTGTCTCTGCACATTACTTTGTCCCGTACCAGCGCGTGTGTAGTCTCTGAAATTAAAATTTCACTGGGTTGGGTCAGAGCTTCAAGGCGGCTGGCCAGGTTAACCTCTTTGCCAATAATGGTGTAATCCATTCTGCTGGTGGCGCCGAAGTTGCCAACAGTGCAATAGCCGGTGTTAATTCCCATGCGGATCTCAATCGGAGAGGAAACACCGAAGCTGCGCCATTGCTGTCTTAATACTTTCATGTGCTTTCTCATCGCAATGGCCATTGAAACTGCGGCTAAGCTATCCTCTTTAATCCCTTTGCTAGTAGGGTCGCCAAAAAATATCATGATTGAATCGCCGATAAATTTATCAATAGTGCCGCCATACTCATGGGCAATGTTCGACATTTCGGTGAAGTAACTGTTTAATAACTCTGTTAGTGCTTCTGGTTCCAATTCTTCGGATATATTTACGAAGCCTTTAATATCAGAAAAAAATACCGTCAGCCTTTTGCGTTGGGTTTCAAGTATGGCATCGTTACTACCGGCAAAAATGCTGCTCCAAACTTGTGGCGGTAAATATTTTGACAATTTTTGCGACAGCGCTGCTGCTTCGTTGTTTTGTTGTTGAACGGTTAACTGAGTGTTTATCAGTGAGGTGGTTTGGTTGTTGGCATAGTAGGCTGCAACGGCAATGTAAATACCGGAACCAATGCCAACAACAATAGTGACAAGTTTCGGTGTTGTAATCAGGTATTCATCCAGGCCAACAGCGCTGATGCCAGCAACGATGCCGATGATCATGGCCGCATTTGCACCTAGCCATATTTTAATACCGCCAGTGACCATGGAGTTGAAGTAAATAACTACCAAAAACATTATGCTGGGTACGACACTGAATTGCGCCAAGACCATGATAACGCCAGTGATCAGGCCATCGGTTAGAATAAGAGTTGTATTGACTAAATCAGATTTTTCCTGACAGAAACGTTTGGAAACAAGTGTGGTAATCCAGGGGTAAGTGAGGGCGAAAGCAATAACCCCGGGTGCCATCTGGGAAAAATGACCAACCTGCATGCCAGCCGCAAAGGTGGCTGCAGTAACGAGATAGGCAATGATTCGAGTTGTATGGGTTGGCATGAATGAAAACCGGTTATGGTTTTGGTGGTTTTCGTTCATACTGTTCATAGCGATTGAAAATTACCTGGAAATAATAAATCGGTTTCTTGAGTGTCAAGGGCTGGCTAAACAGGGATAGTCAGAAGCATTGTGAGTAGCTTTAGTAGCTTAAACAGTAACGTTTCACAATATTCACTCCTTAATAACGCTGCCTTGAAAATTATAAAGAATATCAAGCCAATGCCACAAGTGCCAAGATCAAAAAAGGTACCGATTATCACTGAATAATGACCTTCAATCAGATAGTATCTGGAAAAACCTAATCGAAACTGAAATTAAATTTAACGATTTCATCAGTGAGCCAGCTTATGAGAGTTTTTGATACTATTATCACCCGTGCTTCAGTTCCTAAGCTGACGCATCCCGCACCTGAAAATGAAGCATTGGCTTTAATTCTGCGCGCGGCTTTGAATGCCCCTGATCATGGTAAATTAAGACCGTGGCGATTTTTAATAGTAAAGGATGAGGGTTTAAAAACATTGGGTGAGGCATTTGCCTTATCTGCTAAGGAAGGCGACCCGGATTTGAGTGATGACCGCCTTGGGCGGATACAGGCTATGCCGCTAAGGGCTCCGATGGTGATAGTTGTGCTTGCAGACACTCAGCCAGGCCATAAAGTACCCGTTCAGGAGCAGGTGGTGGCAACGGGGGCCGCAGTGCAGAATATGTTGCTGATGGCTCATGAATTAGGTTTTGGCGCTATGTGGCGAACGGGCGACCTGGCCTATAATGTTTTTTTGAAAAAACGCCTTGGTTTTCAGGAAAAAGATGAGATTGTAGCTTTTTTATACCTGGGTACGGCCGAGCCTGATAACAAGCATAGCGAAAAAAAGACTAAACAAGCGCTTGCTTTGGAAAGCTTTGCCCAAGCCTGGCCATAAGCTTCTAATGTTCAAGTTCAGCTATATTTGCCATAAAGCCCTTTCTGTTATAACCTTACGCGCCTTCTGCCTGACGGGTCTGTTTTGCAGGGAATAATGATCTGCATGCAGGAAATGCCTTACGTCCGTCGGCTTGGGGTAGAGTTTCAATAAAATGCGGGAGAGGTGTCCGAGTGGCTGAAGGAGCACGCCTGGAAAGTGTGTATACGGCAACGTATCGAGGGTTCGAATCCCTCCCTCTCCGCCATATGATAAAGTGTATTCAAACCCGGGATGGGGTGCCCTCTCAATGTGGCTGACTCTACCGGCTCTACCCCATTAAGGGGGGCG